>DATFHG010000055.1:0-14093 GCA_035248725.1 Gemmatimonadaceae bacterium
CGTCGGGCAGCACGAACGTGCAGTTCGACTCGCCGCTGCGTCTCCCGACCTACCAGAACACCTGGGGGCAGGGATACGAAGGTGACATCTGCGAGAGCTGGAAGAACGGCCAGGCGAATTTCGCCGGTGGTGCCGTTCCGACGAACTTCGACTACGCGACGTGCGGCTTCTCGTACGTCGATGGCAACTACTCCGGCGTGAACGACGGCGTCGACGAGAGCTGGGGCCCCAAGCTCGACGGTACGCTGCGCTCGCAGTTCTCGCTCACGACGCCCATGGGCGCCGATGTGCGTCCCTGGGTCGCGCACCCGAACAACGTCTCCGGCTTCTTCCAGACCGGCAAGACGATCACCACGAACGGTGCCGCGCAGGGCTCGAATGACCGCGCGAACTTCCGCCTGTCGCTCACCCGGCAGGACGTGGACGGCATGGTGCCGAACAACACGCTGGGCCGCACCACCGCGGCGTTGAGCGCCGGCGCCCGCGTGACACAGCGGTTCAGCACGGACGGCAACGTCACGTACATCCAGAACACCGGCAACAACCGCCCCGGCACCGGCTACGACGAAGCGAACCCGATGATGGATTTCGTCTGGTTCGGCCGTCAGGTCGACATCGGCGCGCTGAAGAACAGCTACATCGATCCCAACGGGCAGCAGATCAGCTGGAACTACAGCTACCACAACAGCCCGTGGTGGACGCAGAACATGAACCACAACAAGGACCAGCGCGATCGCGTGATGGGCGTCGCCTCGGCGACGTACCGCTTCACCGACTGGCTGCGTGCCACGCTGCGTTCCGGTACGGATTTCTACCGCAACTTCAGCACGTATCAGTTCGCCGCCGGCTGGATTGGCGGTGGCTTCGACGGTGACTACTCGCAGGGTGGTTTCCAGGAGACGACGCGCTACAACCAGGAGACGAACACCGATCTCCTCGTCACGGCGCAGCGCGACCTGATGAGCAACCTGGGCCTCACCGTGAACCTCGGTGGCAACCGGCGTGTGAACAACTATCGCGCCTCGCACTTCGGCACCGACCAGCTGGTGATCCCGGGCATCTACAACATCGGGAACTCGGCGAAGACGGTGACGCCGGACGAGCTGGTGCAGGCCAAGCGCATCAACTCGCTGTACGGCCAGGCGGAGTTCGGTTACAACGACTACCTGTTCGTCAACGTGACGGGCCGCAACGACTGGAGCTCCACGCTGCCGAAGGGCAACAACTCGTACTTCTATCCGTCGGTGTCGGGCAGCTTCGTGTTCACGCAGGTGATGCCCTCGCTCAGCATGGGCGGCCTGCTGAACTACGGAAAGATCCGCGGCGGCTGGTCGCGCGTGGGTAACGACGCCGACCCGTACCAGCTCGCGGCGACGTTCGCGTCGCAGACGCAGTTCGGCAGCATCTCGCGCTTCGCGACGCCGAACGATCTGCTCAACCCCTTCCTCAAGCCCGAGAACACGGACGCGTGGGAAGTGGGTACGGAAATGCAGTGGCTGGACGATCGGGTCGGTCTCGACCTGACGTACTACACCAAGCGCACGTCGAACCAGATCCTCAAGGCGGACGTGTCCCGCGCCTCGGGCTTCAGCACCGCGCTGATCAACGCCGGTGTGATCTCGAACCGCGGCATCGAAGCGCAGCTGTCGCTCACGCCGATTCGCGTGGCGTCGGAAGGCGCGTTCGGCTGGGACATGACCGTGAACTACGGCAAGAACAAGAACAAGGTCGACGAGCTGTACGGCAACCTGCAGACGGTTGCCCTCGGCCCGTCGCACTGGGGTCTGACCGTGGAAGCCCGCAAGGGATATCCGTACGGCGCGATGTTCGGCGTCGGGTTCCTGCGCTGCGGCGACTACAGCTTCGATCCGGCGACCACCAGCGCGACTGAGCAGGCGCGGTTGACCGCGCTGAAGAACGCGACCACCGCGTGCCCCGCCGACGGTTCGGCGAACGGCGAGCTGCTCCTGTCGTCGAAGGGCTATCCGCTTCCGGAACCGGCGAGCGCCAAGCGCGTGCTTGGTGTGTACACGCCCGACTGGACGGGTGGCATCGACAACACGTTCCACTTCCGTGGCGTGGACTTCGGCTTCCTCGTCGACACGCGTCAGGGCGGCAACATCTACAGCACCGGCAACATGTGGGGTTCGTACGCCGGCGTCCTGAAGAGCACGGAATTCCGTCCCGACACCGGCTATCTGATTGCCGGCTGGAACCGCACGACCAAGACGCAGAACGCGACCCACGTCCGTGCGGAGGACTACTATCACAACCTGTATCCGATCCAGGAAGCGTGGATCTACGATGCCAGCTTCGTGAAGCTTCGCGAAGCCCGCATCGGGTTCGCGATCCCGCAGCGGTTCATTCGTCAGGCGAACCTGAGCAACGCCCGCCTGTCGATCGTGGGTCGCAACCTGGCGCTCTGGACGAAGGTTCCGAACATCGATCCGGAATCGGCGTTCAGCGCGACCAACATGCAGGGCATCGAGATGGGTCAGATGCCGACGGCACGCAGCATCGGCTTCCAGCTCTCAGTCACGCCCTGATCGGGCCCTTACCCAGGATTGATCATTCATGATGCATAGAAACCTCACCGTCACGCTGTCGTCGCTCGCACTTGCCCTCGCGGCAAGTGCCTGCGACAACGGCAGCCTGACGGATGTGAATCGCAACCCGAACGCTCCGGAGACGGTCGATCCGAGCCTGCTGTTCCCGCAGGCCGCGGTCTCGTCGATCCAGCGCGTGCGGAGCGATATCGAGATTACGCCCAGTGCGTTCGTCCACTGGCCGCAGTACATGGCGGAGTACCAGTATCCCGAGATCAGCTACTACCAGTTCCGGCCGACGACGTCGGACGGTTGGTGGGCCAACTTCTACAACGGCCCGATCGAGGACCTGGAGCAGTCGCTCCGTCTGTCCGAGGGTCGCAATCTGCCCAACCAGGTGGGACCGGAGCTCGTCATCCGGGCGTTCGATTACTCGACCATGACCGGGCTCTGGGGCGACATCCCCTTCAGCCAGGCCGGGAAGGGTGACTCGGGCAACTTCACCCCGGTCTACGATTCGCAGCAGAGCATCTACGATTCGCTTCTCACGAACCTGAAGGACGCGAACACGATGATGGATGCTTCGCTGACGGGCGCCACGGCGCTCGGCTTCGGCGATCAGGATCCGGTGTATGCGGGCGACGTGGATCAGTGGAAGAAGTTCGCCAACTCGCTGCGTGCACGCCTCGGTCTCAACCTGTCCAAGGCCGATCCGGCCAGGGCACAGGCTGAGGTTGCGGCGGCGATCGCGGCAGGCGGCTTCACGTCGAACGCCGACAACGCCCAGATCACCTGGCCGGGTGACGGCGTGAACAACAACCCGTGGTGCAACACCGAGAAGGACGGCGATTGCGGTGGCACGCGCGACGATGCGCGCATGAGCGTGACCTTCATCGACACGCTCAAGAGCCTCAATGATCCCCGCCTCACGGTGTTCGCGCTGCCCGTGCAGGATCCCACCTGTGGCCCGGCCGTTGATTGCACGCCGGTCGCCGCTGGTGATTACCGTGGCATGCCGAATGGCCTGCTGGCCGGCCAGGCCGGTAACTGGGGTCCGCGGTCGTCGCGCCCCGGGCCGCAGATCTACGCGCCGGATCAGCCGTCGTACTTCATGACGTACGCCGAGTTCTCGTTCATCAAGGCCGAGGCCGCGATGCGCGGATGGATTCCCGGCGGTGCGGCTGCTGCCACCCAGTACTACAACGAGGGCATCACCGCCTCGATGGAGCAATGGGGGCTGACGGCGGCGGATGCGGCGGCGTACATCGCGCAGCCGCAGGTGGCGCTGAACGCCGCGTCACTCGCCACGGCCCTTCCGCAGATCATCACGCAGAAGTGGATTGCGCTCTTCACGCAGGGCTACGAAGCGTGGAGTGAGTGGCGTCGGACGGGCTATCCCGACCTCACGATGGCGCAGAACGCGGTCACGACCACCATTCCCCGCCGCGTGCTGTACCCGCAGTCCGAGCAGTCGTTCAACAACTCGAACCTCCAGGCCGCGATCACGTCTCTCGGGACGGACGCGCTGGAGACGAAGATGTGGATCGACAAGCCGTAACGCAGTAGATCCGGCACGACAAAACGGGCAGGTGGCTGACGCCACCTGCCCGTTTTGCGTTGTGTCATCCCTCGCTTCGCTGGGGCTGCCGAAATCCGTCAGCGCCCAGAGGGAGTCGGCGCCGCGATGCGGTTCTGCGGCTTCGCCACTCCGTTGATGTCGGTCACGGAGAGGACCTGAATCGCGCCGTGCGAGTGGCCCGTACCCCACTTGAACGTCGCCTCGGATGGATCGTAGTAGATCACGCCCGTGATGCCGGCGACCGGAAGTCCGCGCAGTTCGCTCAGCGTGCCAAGCTTCACGTTGTCGAGATAGACCACCAGCTGCGGTTCGCCGTAGACCGTGTAGTCCTTGCCCGTGGAATCCTGCTCGACGTGCGTGGCCTCGCTCATCGATTGCAGACCGCGGAGGTTGAGCCAGTTGCGGCGCAGTGCGTAGATCAGGTCGTAGACGGACCCCGACACGCCCGAGCGGTCGATCTCCTCCCGGGTGATGGGCCGGCGCGCGGACGAGACGCGCGGCACTCCGGGGTTCGCGGCGGCGTCAGACCGCAGCATGCGGCAGGGGTTTCGGAACGCGAGGTTGCCGATGAGCCCACCAGCGATCGCGCCACCGATGGTGATCTGATTCCGTTGGCGGATCGCCGCCGGCGTGTGCGAGTTCTCGTTCCAGTCGCTCAACTTGGCCTTGGCGACCACGAATCCCACCCACGCGCCCAGCACCGCGCCGCCGACCGTGCGGATCCCCGTGCCGAAGCTCGAGCAGCCACCCAGCACCTGCGACTGCGCGGAAGCGGGTTTTATTGGAACGGACAGCGCGACGAGGATCGCCGCGCTCGTCCAACGTCCTGCATGCATCACAACCTCTCCTGGAATTGGGTGTCCGCGGCGTTGCGGGCACGTCTGGAAGATACAACCGGTGCACACCGCGCGCCGTCACCGGCGTCCTTCCCCTTGACAGCTTAGTGGAGTGCGTCGTACCTTCGCGACGACCACTAAAGCGTTTGGTGAACGATGGCGGGATCGATCGACGTCTTGCAGGGCACCCTCGACATGCTCGTGCTCAAGGCCGTGAGCTTCGCGCCGATGCACGGCTATAACATTCTCGCATGGCTGCGGCACCGGACCGATGGTGAGCTGCTGCTCGAGGACGCCGCACTCTATCCCGCGCTGCATCGCCTCGAGGCGCGAGGGCTCATCGACGCGGAGTGGGGCGTCTCGGAGAGCAATCGCCGGGCCCGGTACTACCGGCTCACGCCCGCCGGCCGGCGATCGTTGCGCGCCGAGCGCGAAAGCTGGAGCCGCTATGTGGCGGTCGTCGCGAAAATCATGGACGCGCCGGCGGTTGCGTGAGCACCGAGCCCAGCGACGACCGCGAGAAGGGCCGTGTGACGGATGCCGACGACAAGACGCGGCGATACGCGCGCTTTCGCGGCCCCGATCTGCGCGCGGACATCGACGACGAGATGGAGTTCCATATCCAGATGATCGCCGACGGGTACGCCGCGCGCGGGTTGTCTGCGGAGGCGGCCCGCCGGCGCGCACTCGCCGAATTCGGCGACTATCGAGGAGCCAGGGAGTCCTGCATGCACATCGACGAAGCGCGACACCGTGCGTCGCGGCGCAGCGAAGTTCTCACGAACCTGCGGTATGACGTGCGCCATGCCACGCGACGGCTGATCACGAACCCGGTGTTCGCGATCGTGACGGTTCTCACGCTGGCCATCGGACTCGGCCCCAACATCGCGATCTTCAGCATCATCAACAGCGTCGTGCTGCAGCCGTTGCCGTACGCCGACGCGGACCGGCTGGTGTACGTGCAGGAGACCTTCCCATTGCCGGGGGGCAAGACGGGGTTCGGCTCCGTTTCGTGGGGGAATTTCCTGGACTGGAAAGCGCGCAACCGCAGCTTCAGCGATCTCGCCGTCGCGGCCTACGCATCGAGCGCGAACCTCGGCAACGGCGATCGGCCCGAGCGTCTGGCCGTGTCCGCGGTGGGATCGCGGCTGTTCCCGGTGCTCGGCGTACGCCCGATGATCGGACGCAACTTTACGCCGGAAGAGACGACAGCGGGCGGCGCGAACGTGGTGCTGCTGTCGGCGAACCTCTGGCGTCGGGCGTTCGCGGGCGATCCCGCGATCGTCGGCAAATCGATCACGCTGGACGCGCAGCCGTACACGGTGATCGGCATCATGCCCGCCGACATCACGTTCCCGAATCGTTCGGCCGCGATCGACGCGTGGCTGCCGTTGCAGGTGCAGCTGCCGCCGGGCCAACGCGGGTCGCACAACTATATGGTAGTGGGCCGACTCAAGCCCGGGATATCCAGGGAAGCGGCGACCGCGGACATGAAGGCGGTCGCCGGCCGAATCGCAGAGGAATTCCCGGACGCCCAGGAAGGGCGGAGCGCCGCGGTGGTTCCGCTCCGCGATACCGTCGTGGGACAGGTGCGTCCGCAGCTGCTCATGTTGCTGGGCGCCGCGGCGCTCGTGTTGCTCATCGCCTGTGCGAACGCCGCTAGCCTGTTGCTGGCACGGGCGGCCGCGCGCCGGCGGGAGGTAGCCGTGCTGGCCGCGCTCGGTGCGAGTCGCTGGCGCATCGCGCAGCAGTACCTGGTGGAGAGTCTGCTCCTGTCCGCAACGAGCGCGGTCGTCGGGCTCGTGCTCGGATTCGCAGCCGTAAGGGGTATCGTCGCCTCGGCGGGTACGATGCTTCCGCGCGCGCGAGAAATTCACTACGACGGCACCGTCATCGCGTTCGTCGCCGGCGCCATCGTGCTCACGGCCATCCTTTTCGGGATCGCGCCGGCGCTCGGGGCCACTCGCACGGATCTGCGCGACGGCCTGCAGGAAGGTACGCGCGGCACCAGCGGCGGGCGGAGCCGCCAGACATTCCGCAGCTCGCTCGTGGTCGCGCAGTTCGCGCTGTCGCTCGTGCTGCTCGCCGGCGCGGGTCTCCTGATCCGCACGTTCGCCGCGCTGCTTGGCGCGCCGACAGGGATGCAGCCGGAGCACGTGCTGACGATGCACCTGCCGGTGCCCGTCGGATCGCCGAAGTACGCGACGGGAGACGCCGCGCTGCAGCGACTGCACCAGCCGCTGCTCGAGCAGATACGCGCAATGCCAGGCGTTCTCGCGGCGGGATACATCTCCCACCTGCCCCTGCAGCAGTACGGCACGAACGGCAACTTCACGATCGTCGGCCAGAGCTACGCGCGCACCGCCGACCAGCCGTTCGCCGAATTCCGGGCGATCAGCCCCGGATACTTCGCCGCGCTGGGCATTCCGGTGCTGAAGGGCAGGGACGTTGCCGCGACCGACGGAACCACGGACGCTCCCGTCGCGATCATCAACGACGTCCTGGCGCAGCAGTTCTTCCGGGACAGGGACCCGGTCGGCCAGGCCATCTCATTCGGTCCGGTGAACGCACAGAACCCCGCGACGACCATCGTGGGAGTCGTGGGCAGCGTACGCCAGGCGACGCTCGACTCGCCACCGCTGGCCGAGATGTATTTCCCGTACACGCAGGCGCAGTGGACGCTGAACAACATGACGCTGGTGGTGAAAGGCGATGGTGAACCCACCGCGCTGGCGAAGTCCATCGAACGCTCCATTCGCTCGCTCGATGCCGACCAGCCCGTCTACCTCGTGCGGTCGATGGATGATGTCGTCACGGCATCCGTCGCCGATCGCCGCCTCTATTTGCGGCTCCTCGGCGCGTTTGCGGGCATCGCACTCGCGCTGGCGATGGCCGGCATCTTCGGGACGATCTCCTATGCCGTAGCGCAGCGAACGCGCGAGTTCGGCATCCGCCTGGCGCTCGGCTCCGATCTGCGTCGTCTGCAGGGGATGGTCGTGTGGCAAGGGACGCGTCTGGTGCTCCTTGCGCTTCTGATCGGCATTCCAGGCGCCGTCGCCGTGACCGGCTTGCTGCGCGGCGTGCTGTATGGCGTCGAGCCAGGTGACCCGTTGACGCTGGCCGCCGTATCGCTGGTGCTCGCGGTGGTGGCGGTGGCGGCGAGCTACCTGCCGTCGCGGCGTATCGCGCGCGTCGATCCGATGATCGCCATGCGCGCCGAGTAACGGCGCGATGGACATCGACGGCGCGTACGACGCGATGCTGGGCCGGGCGGCTAGCTTTCCGGCACTCGGCCATGAAGCTGACCTTTCTCGGCACCGGCACGTCGTTCGGCGTGCCGCAACTGGGGTGTCATTGCGCGGTCTGTAGGTCGCCCGATCCGCGTGATCGTCGCACGCGGGTCGGCGCGGTGGTGGAGACCAACGCCGGGACGCGCATCCTCATCGACACGCCTCCCGAGCTCCGCCTGCAGCTGGTGAACGCGGGCATCGATCGCGTGGACGCCGTGCTCTTCACGCACGACCACGCCGATCACACGCACGGCATCGACGATCTGCGCGCCATCACGAACCGGCGCTCCGCGCCGCTGCCGCTGTATGGCTCCGAGCTGACGCTGCAGGGACTGCGGCAGAAATTCGGCTACATCCTGGACGACAGCATTCGGCCGCAGCCGGGAACATCCAAACCCGAAGGGCGCGCGCACGTGGTGCAGCCGAACGAGACCTTTCGCGTGGGCGATCAGGATGTGCTCGCGCTGCCGGTGCCGCACGGTTCGATCACGGTGTTCGGTTACCGCATCGGAGCACTGGCGTACGTGACGGACGCGAAGGATGTGCCCGCAAACGTCGTGGCACAGATGCGCGGCGTGAGCGTGCTGGTGATCAATGCCCTGTTCCGCACGGAGCATCCCACGCACTTGAGCATCCCGGAGGCGCTCGAGGTCGCTGGTAGCGTCGGCGCGGCGCGCACATTTCTCACGCATCTTACGCACGACAACTTCCACGCCGATCTCGAGGCCGAGCTGATGCCGCGCGGCATCACGCCGGCATTCGACGGGCTGACGGTACGCATCGACTGACGGTTGACCACGAATGACAATCTCTCTGGACTTCACGAACATGCTCGCCCCCGGCGTCACCGGTGGCATCGACGCGGCGCAGTGGGACACGGCCGGAGCGCTCTTCGACAAGGCGCGCGCGGTATTCGACCAGCGTCGAACCGACGGAGAGCTGGGGTTCCTGGATCTCCCGTCCGACGCCGCACTGCACAAGCAATCAGCCGATTTCGCGAAGCGCACGCGCGGCAAGTTCGACGACGTCGTCGTCCTTGGCATCGGCGGCTCCGCGCTCGGCCCCATCGCGCTGCGCACCGCCCTGTGCAAGCCGCACTGGAATCTGCTGGACGCTGGCGAACGCGACATGCGTCCCCGTCTGCACGTGCTGGACAACCTGGATCCGGCGACGATCCACGCGCTGATCGAACGCGTGCCGCTGGAGCGTGCCTTGTTCATCGTGACGTCCAAGTCGGGGGGCACGGCCGAGACGATGGCGCAGTATCTCGTGGTCCGTGAGCACATCCAGCGACACAAGCTGGCCGTGAAGGATCACGTGGTGTTCGTGACGGATCCGAAGAAGGGCGCGCTGCGTCCCATCGCGTCCGCGGAGCAGATCCCCGGTCTCGACATACCCGCGAATGTCGGCGGGCGATTCAGCGTCCTGAGTCCTGTCGGCGTGCTCCCCGCCGCGCTCGTCGGCATCGATACGGCGGCGCTGCTCCGTGGCGCCGGCGAGTTCGCGGCGACGTGCACGTCGGCGTCTCTGCGCGACAATCCGGCGGGAGCATTCGCCGTCCTGCAGTACCTCGCCGATACCACGCAGGGAAAGCACATCCATGTCTTCATGCCGTACAGCGACGCGCTGCGGGACATGGCGGCGTGGTTCGTTCAGCTGTGGGCAGAGAGCCTTGGCAAGCGACGCATCGGCGGCGAGGAACACGTGGGACCGACACCGCTCGGAGCGCTGGGCGCCACCGACCAGCACAGCCAGGTGCAGCTGTTCATGGAAGGCCCGGCCGACAAGACAGTGACGTTCGTGACCACCACGCGAAAGAACGACGTCGAGATTCCAGCGCTGCACAAGGACGTCGCCGAGCTGGCGTACCTCGGCGGCCATTCGCTGGGCGAAGTGCTGGACATCGAGCAGCGGGCGACTGCCGGCGCGCTCGCGACGCGCGGCAGGCCGAACATGACGCTGCACATCGATGCGGTGGACGCCTGGCACGTGGGCGCGTTGATGATGCTGCTCGAGGCGGCGACCGTGTATGCCGGCGCGCTGTACAACGTCAACCCGCTCGACCAACCGGGCGTGGAGCTCGGGAAGCAGTTCACGTACGCACAACTCGGACGGCCGGACGCGGACAAGAAGGCCAGGTCTGAATGGGACAAACTGCCCAAGCCTGATCCGAAGTATCGGGTTCCGCGCTAAATTCACCGGACTATGGATTCCATCAACGACATCTTCGGCAAGGACGTCTCGGTCCTGGACGGCAAAGTCTCGGTCAAGAATGAGGCGGCGCTCGCGTCGTCCAGGGTGGACCAGCTCGTGCGGTCGGCGGTATTTGGCGAGAAGGACGAGAAGGAATACGCGCGCTGGTTGCTGTGGGAGCTCGGTCAGGCGGTCGGCGTTCAGCCGGCGTCGATTCACGATCTGTACATGGCCCGCGGCCGCGGCGAGGTGCACGGGTTTACCGTTCCCGCGATCAATGTCCGCGGCCTCACGTACGACACGGGTCGCTCGATCTTTCGTACCGCAAAGAAAATGAAAGCGGGAGCGTTCATCCTCGAGATCGCGCGCTCCGAGATCGGATACACGGAGCAGCGTCCGGCGGAGTATGTGTCCGTGATGATCGCGGCGGCGTTGCGGGAGGGATTTCGCGGTCCCGTGTTCATCCAGGGCGACCACTTCCAGGTGAACGCGAAGAAATGGAAGGCGGATCCGAAGACCGAAGTCGATGCCGTGAAAATGCTCGTGAAGGAGGCGGTCGCCGCCGGCTTCTACAACATCGATATCGATACGTCGACGCTGGTCGACCTGAGCAAGAAGACACTCGACGAGCAGCAGAAGCCGAATTACGAAGTCGGTGTCGACATCCTCAAGACGGTGCGCGCCGAGGAGCCGGACGGCGTCACGATCTCCGCCGGCGGCGAGATCGGTGAAGTCGGCACGGAGAACAGCACGGAGCCCGAGCTGCGCGCATTCATGGACGGGTTCAAGCGCGTGTTGCCCAAGGGCATGGCCGGACTGTCGAAAATCTCCGTTCAGTCCGGGACGTCGCACGGCGGCGTGGTGCTGCCGGACGGCTCCATCGCCGACGTGAAGCTCGACCTCGACACGCTCGAGCGATTGTCCGTGGTGGCGCGCGAGCAGTACGGCCTTGCGGGCGCAGTGCAGCATGGCGCGTCGACGTTGCCCGACAACGCCTTCGGCAGCTTCCCCAAGCGGGAGACCGCCGAGATCCATCTGGCGACGAATTTCCAGACGATGCTCTTCGACGCGCTTCCGTCGACGTTGCGCAACGAGGTATACGGCTGGCTGCGCGAAAACGCGAAGGACGAGCGCAAACCGTCGGACTCGGACGAACAGTTCTTCTACAAGACGCGCAAGAAGGCGATTGGCCCGTTCAAGCGGAAGTTCTGGGACCTGCCGCAGGACGTGCGCGACCGGCTTGGCCGGGAATACGACGACAAATTCGGCTTCCTCTTCAAACAGCTCGCCATCGGCGACACGGCCAAGTACGTGGCGAGGTTCGTGAAGCCCCCGGTGCAGCACAAGCCGCAGCCGGCAGAAGGGCATGTGACCGTGGCGGCCGCACCGGACGACACGAGTTTGAGCGACTAGGCTGTCCGTGGACCTCGACACGCTCTGGCTGCACACACTCGAGGAGGTCGTCAACCGGGCGGCGCACGAGGTGAAGGACTCGCTGAACGGCGTGTCGCTGAATGTCGAGGTCGTGCGTGTCCGCGCCCGGCCTGGCGTGAACACCGACGGCGGAGGGCTGGCTGCGTTCGCGACGGCTGCCGCGGAACAACTCGAGCTGCTGACGGTACGGGCTGAGGCCTTGCTGTTCCTGTCGCGGCCACCGCGCGAGCCGGCGGATGTCGGCCTGGCTCTCCGGCACCTGGCGGCGTTGCTCATCCCGGCGGCCAAGGCCGACGGAAAGCGGCTCGTCGTCGACGGTTACGGTCGGTCGGCGCCTACGTCGGCGTCGGCTCAGGCGACGCGACTGGCGCTCGGAGCGGGGCTGCTCGCCGTGCTCCAGGGCGACCATTCAGGCCGGTGCCAGCTGGAACAAAACGGTGAAATTGTGGTCCGCTTTTCGCACGAGTCCGCTGGCGCCTGCAGCCTGGACCCGGCGGTGTCCGCCGCCATTCAACAGCACGACATCCGCAGCGATCTTTCGAACGGCGAGCTGAGACTTCGCTTTCCCGCAACTTCCTGATTCCTGATTCCCGATCCCATGGCAGCACGCACCGAAGGCAAACCGCAGGGTCGTATCCTCGTCGCGGACGACGAAGCGGCCATCGCCAATGGCCTGAGCGCAATCCTCGCGGACGAGGGCTATGAAGTGGAGGTTGCGGCCGACGGTCAGAAAGCGCTCGAGCGCCTGTCGAACGACCGCTTTGGCGTGGTGCTGGCCGATCTCAAGATGCCCAAGCTGGACGGCATCGCGCTGCTCAAGTCCATTCGCGAGCGTGAGATTCCGACCGAGTTCGTGATGATCACCGGCCAGGGATCCACCGAGATGGCGATCGAGGCGATGAAGGAAGGTGCGGCGGATTACATCGAGAAGCCGCTCAACGCCGAGCGTCTCAACAAGCTCAAGGCGCAGATTCCGAAGCTGCTGCAGCAGTTCGCCGTTCAGGTGCAGAACCAGCAGTTGTCCGCCAAGCTCGAAGGGCTCACGCACTATGGTGAGCTCACGGGCCAGTCGGAGGAGATGCGCCAGGTCTATCAGGTGATCGACGCGGTGGCGCCGTCGAATGCGAGCGTGCTCATTCTCGGCGAGTCGGGAACGGGCAAGGAGCTGGTAGCGCGCGCCGTGCATGCGAAGAGCGATCGCGTAAAAGGCCCCTTCTTCGCTCTCAACTGCGCGGCGCTGCCGAAGGAGATCCTCGAGAACGAGCTGTTCGGCCACGAGAAGGGGGCGTTCACCGGCAGCACGAACGAGAAGCAGGGCGCGTTCGAGTTGGCGTCGGGCGGTACCCTCTTTCTCGACGAGGTGGCCGAGATGTCACCCGACATTCAGGTGAAGCTGCTGCGCGCGCTGGAAAGCCGGCAGGTGCGGCGGCTCGGCGGCAAGAAGGAGATCGACGTCGACATTCGCGTCGTCGCCGCGACGAACAAGAACCTCGAGAAGGCCCTCGCGGAGGGCGAGATGCGCGAGGACCTGTACTATCGCCTCGCCGTCGTGGAGCTGGTGCTGCCGCCGCTGCGTGAGCGTACCGATGACGCACAGCTGCTGGCATCCGAGTTTCTCGAGCGCTTCGCGCAGCAGAACGGCAAGAAGATCAGCGGGTTCACGGACGACGCATGGCAGTGGGTTCTCACCTACCACTGGCCCGGCAACGTGCGCGAGCTGAAAAACACGGTCGAGCGCGGCGTGATCATGGCGCGCGGCGACAAGATCCAGCTGTCGGACCTCATGCCCAGGCATCTCCGCAACTCGTCCGACACGCCCGCGTCGGTCACGATTCCCGTGGGCTCATCGATGGCGGATGCGCAACGCCAGCTGGTGTTGCGCACGTTCGCCAACGCCAACGGCGATGCGGATCGGGCCGCGAAGACGCTCGGGATGTCGGTGGACGACATTCGCCGCGAGCTGCGCGCGCTGATCGACGGCGATCTGGCCGTCGTCGACGACAACGGTCGCGCAGTCCGGCGTCCGCCGGTTGCCAGCGCGGCCGCGGCCGAAGCGCCCAAGGCGAAGGCCGCGAAAAAGAAGTAGTATTCCGTTGAATCCATGGACCAACGCATGCGCGATTACGATTTCGACGACGACGAGCCGTACGTAATCATCGAGAGACGATCCGGGGGGATGGGTTCTTTCCTGGCCGGACTCGCGGTCGGTGCCGGC
>DATFHG010000056.1:0-8603 GCA_035248725.1 Gemmatimonadaceae bacterium
CGCGACGACGCCTCCGATGGCGATGCCCACCGCGGTGACGCGCAGCCCCTGTGCGCGTACCAGCTGCACGACATCGCGCATGTGCGCGCCGAGGGCGATGCGCACGCCCATCTCGTGCGTCCGCTGCGCCACGTTGTACGCGATCACGCTGTAGACACCCACCGCCGCCAGCACCAGCGCCAGCAGCCCGAAGGCCACGAACATCGTGGCGCCCAGCTCCCACGATCGCGTGACGACCCCCACGATCTCCGAGAACGGGGCCACGCTCACATACGCCTGGCCGGGCATCACATGCTGCAGCGCGCGCCGCACCGGCTCGATCTGCGTATGTGCGTCGCCCGCGACCCGGACGAACAGGCCAAGGTCGCGAGCGCGCACCTGCGCCGCGGACAGATAATAGAAGAAGCCGTTGTCCCCGGTGCTCGTGCGCTCTCCGGGCGCCGCGCTGCGGATCGACTGCTGCTTGATGTTCTCGGCGACGCCGACCACGTACGTGCACGGCATGGTGTCCACGTTGACGCGCACGCACTGGCCCAGCGCGTCTTTGCCCGGCCACAGCGCCTTCGCCATGGCGTCACTCACCACCATCGCGCGCGGTGCGCCCGCGCGATCCACGTCGCTCAGCCCGCGCCCGCGGAGGATGCGTGTGCCCATCGTCGCGAAGTACTCGGGCGACACCATGTTGACGTAGAACGCGCCGAGCCTGTCCGTGGAGTCGATGCCGGCGACGTAGATGTCCAGGTTCATCGACGCCCAGAACGGCACCGCGTTCTGTAACGACGCCTGCTGCACGCCGGGCACGGCCCGCGCCGCGTCGAGCAGCCGCCGCTGCAGCTCACGCGTCTGCACGCTGTCCAGCTGCGTGCCGCGCATGATGGGCGACACCACCAGGATCGGATCCACGTCGTACCCCAACCGCTCGGCGCGGACGTGCAGCAGGCTGCGGACGAAGAGTCCGGCTCCCACCAGGAGCACGACGGACAGCGATCCCTGGAAGACGAGTAGCGAAGTGCGCAGCCTGCCGCCGCGATACGTGCCCTCGCGCATGCCGGCCTTGAGATCGCGCGTGAGGTCCGTGCGCCGGAACTGGAGCAGCGGCGCGATGCCGGTGATGCAGCCCGCGATCAACGCCGCGACGGCGGTGAACGCGAGCGTCCGCTCGTCGCGGAAGGGCGCGGCCGAATCGGCATCGGTGAAGAACAGCGCGCGCAGCATGCCCCCGCCCCATTGCGCGATGAGCACCCCCGCGGCGCCGCCGATCAGGGCCAGGAGCACGCTCTCGGTGAGCAGCTGCGACAACAGCCGCGCGCGGCTCACGCCGAGCGCCAGGCGGACGGCGATCTCGCGCTGGCGCCGCAGCGCGCGCGCGACGAGCAGGTTGGCGACGTTGGCGCACGCGATGAGCAGCACGATCAGCGCGACGCCGCCCACCCAGGTCGCGACCTTCGAGGTGCTGGACGCCGTCGGTCCACGGGCGTCGAGGATGGAGCCCGCCGACGCGCGCGGACGCGCGACGTCGATCGGTGCATTGCCCTTGTCGGCGTCGAGCTGCACCAGGTAGCTGCGCCGGTACGCGCTCGTGAGATCGGCGTCCGCTTCGGCGAGCGTCACGCCCGGCTTGCGATGCGCGATCACGCGGAGCCAGGTCCAGTGGTACGTGGCGTACCACGGTTCCTTCGCCATGCGGACGTTCTGCGCGGCCGCGAAGGTGGACACCGGGATGTACGCGACGACCGTCTCGGACCACGGTCCCTCGAAGTCGCGCGGCGTGACACCCACGATCGTGTACGTCGTCGAGCCGATCTGCAGCGTGGAGTTGAGGGCGTCGCGCCTGCCGCCGTAGCGCTGCTGCCAGAACGCGTAGCTGATCAGGGCGACGGGCGCGCCATTGGGCACCGAATCCTCGGACGCGGCGAAGTAGCGACCGATGGCGGGCGGAGCGTCGAAGAACTGAAAGAACGTCGCGGTCACCGCGCTGACGTTCATCTCGCGTGCGTCGTCGCCGGTGCCGACGGGCATCTTCAGCTCGATGAATCCCGCGAAGCGGTCGAACGATTGCGTCCAGCGCGTGACGTCGGTGTAGCGCGCGTACTGGAAGCTGGTGTTGGGCCGCTCCTGGCCGTCGAACGTGCGCCACAGATAGATGCGATGCACGCGCGACGCGTCGATCAGGTGCGCGGGCGGGCGGAAGAGCAGGCGGTCGACGATGGAGAACATCGCGGCATTCGCTCCGATGCCCAGGGCCAGCGTGACGACGACCGCGGTCGCGAAGCCGGGCTTCTGTCGCAGGCCACGCAGCGCGTAGCGGACATCCTGCAGCCAGTTGTCGACGTGTTCGCGGATGCGCATACGGCGTTCCCTCCTCTGGGCGGATCGATGCAGCTGTCCACGTGCGTGTTCGACGCTGGCGCCGAGGCGACGCAGCGCTTCGGTGCGCGCCTCGTCCGGCGTCATGCCGCGCGCCACGAAATGCTCGACGCGACCGGCGATCAGCGACTCGAGCTCCTCGTCCGCGTCGGCGCGGACGGCGTCGGGCGATTGCGGCCGGATGCGGAACAGGCGGCGAATGCCGGGGCGCAGCACGTTACGCTCTCCGGGCGTTCAGGATCCCGGCCAGCGTGTCGAAGTGGCCCACGAGCCGCTCGGACTCCTCGCGCAGGTATGTGCGGCCGGCGGCGGTGAGCTTGTAGTAGCGCGCGCGGCGATTGTTCGCGGTGACGCCCCACTCCGCGGAGATGAGGTTGCGCTCTTCCATGCGATGCAGCGCCTGGACCAGGGCCGCGTCGTCCACCTGCAGCTCGCCGTGCGACCGTTCCTCGAGCCAGGCGACGATCTCGAAGCTGTGCATCGGCCCCCACGAGAGGGTCTTGAGAACGAGGATGTCGAGCGTTCCCTTGAGCAGTGCCACCGCTTCCCCTCTTGTCTTCCCTTAGACACTAGGAGGAGAGTCGCGGAAGCGCAAGGCCCCGTGTGACGGCTGCCGCCTTTCAAGCCTTTCCCCGCCTTTCAAACCCTTTCCCCCCTCGGCGCATCTAAGGGAAGAGCGTTACCCTTAGACCGGCATAGGAAACCCGCGGCGCGATCCGCCCGTAGAGCCATTCATCCAGGGGAGAGACGTGTTCGAAAAAGGATCAGGATTGCTGCAAGGCACCGTGGAGCTGCTCGTCCTCAAGACGCTGTCATGGGGACCCATGCACGGCTACGGCATCGCGAGCTGGATCGAGACGGTCACCGCCGACGGCCTCCACGTCGAGGAAGGCTCGCTGTACCCCGCCCTCTACCGCATGGCCAGAAAGGGCTGGATCGCCGCCGAGTGGGGGCTGTCCGAGAACAACCGGCGAGCCAAGTACTACCGCCTCACCGCCGAAGGCCGCCGTCAGTTCCGCGAACAGACCACCGGATGGAAGCGCCTCGCCTCCGCCGTCGACCGCGCCATCGGCAGCACCGTCGCTCCCTCGTGGGCGAAGTAGCGCCCCGCAAAGCACGCACGACGCAGACATCAGCCGGACAATCATATGAAAGAGCCACGCAGGATTCCGTTCATCCCGTCCCGACCCGAGAAGGAAGTCGATTCGGAGCTGCGTTTCCATCTCGAGAAGCGCATCCAGGCCAACATTGCGGCTGGCATGGCGGCGGACGACGCGCGTCGCGACGCGCTGGAGCGCTTCGGCGACGTGGACGGTGTGCGCGACGAGTGCGCGCGCATCCTCACGGAGGAGCGGAAGACCGTCGCGCGGCGCGAATGGCTCGAGGATCTGTGGCAGGACCTGCGCTTCGCGACGCGCGCCTGGCTGCGGTCGCCGGTGTTCACCGCCCTCGCGGTCATCACCCTGGCCCTCGGTATCGGCGCCAACGCCGCGGTGTTCGGCGTCGTGAAGTCCGTGCTGCTCAACTCCCTGCCGTACGCGGACGCCGACCGTCTCATGCGCATCCGCTCGCCGATCAAGGCCATCTCCGACAACTACGGTTCGCTCAGCGCCGGCACCATCAGCGATCTCCGCGAGCGCCAGAAGTCCTTCAGCTCGTTCGGCGCGTGGACCTCCGAGCGCGAGATGATCTACGATCCCGGCGACCGGCCGCAGATCGTCAAGGCGCGCTGGGTCGAGCCGTCGCTCTTCACCACGCTCGGCGTCCACCCGATGCTCGGCTCCCTCTTCACCGACGCCGACGGACTGCGCGACACGTCGTTCGCCGTCATGATCCCGTGGCACACCTGGCAGCAGGTGTTCGGCGGCGCGGGTGACGTCATCGGCAGGACCGTCCGCATCAACGGCATCGCCCGAACCGTCGTCGGCGTGCTGCCGCGCAACTTCGTCATGCCCGAGCAGGGCGCCGACTACTTCATGCCGCTGAATCTCGCGCTGTACATGCAGGACGCCATCGGCGTGCGTGGCTCGCACAACTTCGGCATGGTGGGCCGGCTCAAGCCGGGCGTCACGGTCGCGGCCGCGAACGCGGAGCTGCGCAAGATCGGCGACGAGCTGGAGAAGCTGTACGCGAAGGACAACCTCGGCATCGGACTCTCCGGACAGCCGCTGCGCGATGCCATGGTCGGAGATACGAAGACGCCGCTTCTCGTCCTCCTGGCCAGCGCCGCGCTCGTGCTGCTCATCACGTGCGCCAACCTCGCCGGCGCGCTGCTCTCGCGCACGATCTCGCGCCGCAAGGAGTTCGCGGTACGCGTCGCGCTTGGCGCGGGACGTGGACGACTCGTGCGCCAGCTGCTCACGGAGAGCGCGCTGCTCTCCATCGCCGGCGCCGTGGCCGGCGTAGTGCTCGCGATGACGCTCCTCGGCGTGCTGCGCGGGCTCTCGCTGCAGGCCATTCCGAGCTACGCCGACCTCTCGCTGGACGGCGGCGCGATCGCCGTCACCTTCGTGGTCGCACTCCTCACCGGCGTCGCCTTCGGGCTCGGACCCGCGATATCCGTCGGGCGCGCCAACCCGCAGGGCACGCTGCGCGACGAGACGCGCGGATCCACCGAGAGCGTCCGCAGCCGCCGGATGCGCGGCGTGCTCGTCGCCGGCCAGATCGCCCTGTGCGTCAGCCTCCTGGCCGCCGCTGGGCTGCTCGCGCGCAGCCTCTGGACCATGGTCAACTCGCCGCTGGGCTTCAACACCGATCACATGCTCACGTTCACGGTGCCGCTGCCAGGCAGCTACAACGACGCTCCGAAGCGGTTCGCCTTCAAGGAGGAGTTCGAGCAACGGCTGAAGACGCTCCCCGGTGTGCAGGGCGTCGCCATCGCGCGCTCGATGCCGACGAAGGTCCAGAACAGCAACGGCATCTTTCTGCAGTACCGTCCGTGGGCGGCGAACGAGCCGGTGCCCTTCATTCTCACGTCGCGTGTGAACGATGGCTTCTTCTCGACGCTCGGTATTCCGCTGCTCGCCGGCCGCACCTTCAACGCAACCGACGCCGCTGACGGGTCGCCCGTCATGGTCATCAACGACGCGTTCGCGAAGAAGTATTTCCCGAACGTGGACCCGATCGGCCAGCAGGTGCGCTACGGACCGCCGGACCCGAACCAGCCGTGGACCACGGTCATCGGCGTCGTGGGCAACGTGCGCAACAACCCGATCGCGCTCGCGCCGGAGCCGATGATGTTCTTCTCGCAGCGGCAGCAGCCGTTCGGCGAGTCCTTCGCCGTCCGCACGTCGGGTGACCCGATCGCGCTGGCCGGCACGATCCGCGCGCAGCTCAAGGAGATCGATCCCGGTCTGCCGATGTACCAGGTGAAGACCATGCAGGAGCTGGTGGCCGAAGGGTTCACCGCGCGCAAGCTGCCCGTGCTGCTGATGAGCGCGTTCGGCTTGCTGGCGCTGTTGCTCGCGTCCGTGGGCGTGTATGCGATGTTCATGAGCATGGCCGCTGCGCGCGAGCGCGAGTTCGGCGTGCGCATCGCACTCGGCGCGAGCCGAGGGTCGGTGGCCAGCCTCGTGCTGCGCCAGGGCGGCCGATGGATGCTCATCGGGCTCGCGGTCGGCGCCGGCGGCATCGCGCTGGCGGCGCGATTGGTGAGCTCGCAGCTGTTTGGCGTCCCCGCCTTCGATCCGCTGACGATCGGCGGCGCGGTGCTGGTGCTCCTGGCCTGCGCCGGCGTCGCGCTCCTGGTCCCCGTGCGCCGCGCCACGCAGGTCGACCCGATCACGGTGATGCGTTGAGCTGGGCGCCGAACTGAGGAAGGGGCCTAGGGCTTCTCTGACGAAAGTGTGACGCGGATGAGAAGTCCTGAACGGCGTGGCCGGGCCTTCCACTAAACGACACAGGGGAGTAACATTGGCGAACCAATTGTTCGGGGGACGCCATGGCGATCACCGGCTTGCACGCGATTGTCTATTCCAGACAGGATCAGAAGACGCGCGAGTTCTTCCGCGACGTGCTGGGCTTCCCATCGGTCGACGCCGGACGCGGGTGGCTGATCTTCGCGGCGCCGCCGGCGGAGCTGGCGGTGCACCCGGCCGAGGGCACCGAACATCATGAGCTCTATTTGATGTGCGACGACATCGACAAGACCGTCGCCGACCTGGCAAAGAAAGGCGTGAAGTCCAGCGCCGTGCAGGATCAGCCGTGGGGCCGCCTCGTCAACATCACGCTGCCGAGCGGCCAGCAGCTGGGCATCTACCAGCCGCGACATCCCGTTGCCCTGGGACTCAAGACCTGAAGCGTTTCCCTTTCGGCAGAGAAGGCAGACGCAGGCCGTCAGATCCGCGCGAGCTGATATCCGGCGCGATACACCGCGCGCGTAAGCTCGTTGGCCTGCGCGTCGTTCGTGAACTGGTTCGCTCGCGCGTCCCAGAACAGCTTGCGCCCCGTCTTGAGCGCGATGTTCCCCATGCTGGCGTTGATCGCGGCGACGCTGCCGCTCTCGATCCCGCACCGGAGCATCGACGCGTCGTTCGCGCGGATCGCGTCCACGAAGTTCCTCGTGTGCAGGTCGAGGATGCTGTCGTGGTGTCCCTGGAACGGCATCGCCTCCAGCTTGTACTTGCGGACGCCGGCGTCGTCGTACGTCTCGGGGATCACTTCCCAGCCGCCGCGGTTCACCACGAGTGTGCCGTTGTTGCCCACGAACGCGATCCCTTCGGGACGCCCGTACGGTCCACCGTCGATCCCCGTGGCGTGCTCCCAGAGCATGTTGAATCCGTCGTACTCGAACACCGCCTGCATGGTGTCCGGCGTCTCCGACGCGTCGTCCGGATACGCGAACTTGCCCCCGCTCGCGATCACCGACCTGGGCGCCGTCGCGTTCATCGCGAACAGCGCGATGTCGATCTCGTGCACGCCCCAGTCGGTCATGAGACCGCCGGCGTAATCCCAGAACCAGCGGAAGTTGAAGTGGAAGCGATTCGGGTTGAACGGCCGCTTGGGCGCGGGGCCGAGCCACATGTCGTAGTTCACGCCTGGCGGTGGCGCGCTGTCCGGCTGCACGGGCACAGGCTTCATCCACCCCTGGTACGCCCAGGTCTTCACGAGCCGGATCTGGCCGAGCTTTCCCGAGCGGACGTACGCGATGGCGCGCTCGTAGTGCGGGCCGCTCCGCTGCCACTGCCCCACCTGCACCATCTTCCCGTACCGCTTCGCCGCCGCGACCATCACTCGGCACTCTTCTATCGTGTGGGCGATCGGCTTCTCGACGTACACGTGCTTGCCCGCCGCGAGCGCATCGACCATCGCGAGACAGTGCCAGTGGTCCGGCGTCGCTACGATGACCGCGTCGACGTCCTTGCTCTCGAGCAGCTTGCGGTAGTCCCCGTACGTGGCAGGCGCCTTGCGCCCCATCGCCGCAAGGTCGGCGGTGCGGCGCGTCAGGACGCTCGCGTCGACGTCCGCGATGGCGACGCAGTTGACGCCCGCGATCTTGAGATGCGACTGCATGTCCGACCATCCCATCCCGTTCGCGCCGATCACGCCGACGTTGAGCTGGTCTGATGGGGCGACGCGTCTGCCCGCCGTGCCAAGGTATTCAGGCAGCGTATTCGCGAACGCGGCGCTCGCGAGCGCAGAGGCTGATGTCTGCAGGAAGTCTCGACGCGATGTCGTCATAGGATGGTGAGGATTCGCGTCATATCATGCACCGCTGGCGCTCTCTGTCAAATCGGGACTTCTCGGTCACAAGTGTGACGCGGATGAACGCGGATTCAGCTGAAGAACGCGGAAAGGAATTCAATTGGGAAAACCGACAACCCATCCGCGTTCTTCCGCCCATTCCGCGCTCTTCCGCGTCACACTTCGGTCAGAGAAGTCGTCGGATTGGAATAAATGAGTCGAAAGAGGTCCACGCCTCGCACACCGAAGTGCAGCCCATCCTTCGAGCGCGTGCAGAGAGCTTCTCGGTCGGCAAGTGTCACGCGAATGAACGCGGATTCAGCTGAAGAACGCGGAAAGGAATTGCATTGGGAAACCAACAACCCATCCGCGTTCTTCCGCCCATTCCGCGCTCTTCCGCGTCAGTCTTCAGGCAGAGAAGTCTTCCGGATGACGCTGGACGTCGGATTGGAGTAGATGAGTCGAAAGTGGCCCACGCCGCGGACACCGAAGTGCAGTAGCAGGCCGACCTCGATACGTGTCGCGCGGAGGTAGTTGTACAGTTGGCGCGACGC
>DATFHG010000057.1:0-41570 GCA_035248725.1 Gemmatimonadaceae bacterium
GGGGACACGCTCCCGTCCGCGACTCTGCCCAGCAGGTCACGGACGCGATCGCGCGTCATGCGACCGCCTCGAGCTCCGGATCGAATGCAGTTCCCTCGCCGCGCTCGGGATGACCGTTGCGCAGATATTCCTCGAAAATTCCCTCGATCTCTCCGAGGGTGTTCACCGCGTGGAGTTTCTTGCGAAGCTCCGCCGATCCCGGCAGGCCCTTGGCGTACCAGCCGAGGTGTTTCCGGAATTCGATGGCCGCACCGCGCTTGTCCGGCTCGTACGCGTCCGCCATGCGCGCGTGCTCGAGGGCGATCCGGAAGCGCTCTTCCACCGGCGGCGCGGGACGCATCGGCCGGCCAGCCAGCACGTCTTTGGTCTGGTCGAAGATCCACGGCTGGCCGAACGAACCACGCGCGATCATCACGCCGTCACAGCCGGTCTCGCGGTACATGCGCACCGCGTCCTCGGGCGTCTTGATGTCGCCGTTGCCGATCACCGGGATGGTGAGCGCCTGCTTGACCGCAGCGATCTCCTCCCATCGCGCGCTACCGGAGTACATCTGCGTGCGCGTACGCGGATGCAGCGCGAGCGCTGTGGCGCCCGCGTCCTGGCAGCGAAGCGCGATATGCACCGGATCGCGCATCTCTTCGCTCCAGCCGCTGCGGATTTTTACGGTCACGGGCAGATGCGTGGCGTCGCGCACCGCGCGAATGATGGTCTGCACGAGGCTCAGGTCCTTGAGACAGCCGGAGCCGCCGTTCCGCTTCACGACCTTCTTGACCGGGCACCCGAAATTGATGTCGATGTATTCGGGGGCGAATACGTCGGTGACCAGCGCGGCGGCCTCGCCCATGGCAGCGGGCTCGGAGCCGAAGATCTGCACGCCGATGGGCCGCTCGTCGGGTCCGAAGCGCAGCTTGGCGAGCGTGTGCTCGTTCTCGCGCCGGATTCCCTCGGCGGAGAGGAATTCCGTGACGACGACGTCGGCGCCAAAGCGCCGGCACAGGCGTCTGAAGGGCGACTCGGAGACCCCGGCCATGGGGGCCAGGAACAGAGGCACGGCGGCCTCGACGCGATACGGGAACGCGGCGCGCGGAGTCACCGTGTCAACCTAAAACGAGCCGTAAACGTAAGCAACGCCGAGGTTTGACTGTGCTCCGGAGTTGAGTAGTTTGCTGCGCCTATGGAACTACGCGAGTTCTTCAGCGAAGACGCGATCAAGCTCGATCTCGAGGGCACTTCGAAGGACGACGTCCTCAAGGAGCTCATCGCTCTCCTCAAGCTCGACGACAAGAGCCAGGGGATGCTCTTCAAGATGCTGAAGCGTCGCGAGAACCTGGGCTCGACAGGCATCGGCCGCGGCATCGCGATCCCTCACTGCCGTTCGCTCGTGGTCCAGAAGCTCCGCGTCGCGTTCGGACGCAAGAAGCAGGGGCTGGACTTCAAGGCGATCGATGAAAAGCCGGTCAACTTCTTCTTCTTGATCGTCGCGCCGCCGCTCGAGGTCTCGAATCAGTATCTGCCCGTGCTCGGCAAGATCGCGCAGTTCTCGAAGGAGTCCGATGTGCCGGCGCGGCTCATGGAGATCACGCAGCCGCGGGAATTCCTGGCGCTGCTCGAGGAGAAAGGCGTGTAGGCACAGAGATGTCTGCGGCGGAGCCACGTACTGCTGGAACTGCAGATTACTCCGATAAGAGACACGGATACTTGTATCACGAAACAATGAAGCTCCTGCCCGAATCGGCAGGAGCTTTTGTTTTTGGCATTGATGAACCAGCGCTCTTATCCGGTAGATCTGTAGTTCTGCAGTACGTGGCCCCGGCGCACTGACCCTATTCCCACTCGATCGTCGCCGGCGGTTTGGAGCTCACATCGTACACAACGCGATTCACTCCCTTCACTTCATTGATGATGCGGCTCGAGATCCGGCCGAGCACATCGTGCGGGAACGGATACCAATCCGCCGTCATGCCGTCTGTTGACGTCACGGCGCGCAGCGCCACCACGTTCTCGTAGGTCCTGTAGTCACCCATCACACCGACCGACCGCACGGGCAGCAGCACCGCGAACGCCTGCCAGATCTCGTTGTACAGTCCCGCTTCGCGGATCTCCTCGAGATAGATCGCGTCGGCTTTACGCAGGACGTCGAGCTTGTCCTTCGTCACGTCGCTCAGCACGCGAATGCCGAGCCCCGGCCCCGGGAACGGATGTCGGCCGATCATCTCCTCCGGCAATCCGAGCTCGCGCCCCACGTTGCGCACCTCGTCCTTGAAGAGCTCACGCAAGGGCTCGATGAGCTTGAACTTCATCCCGGGCTTGAGGCCGCCCACGTTGTGGTGCGTCTTGATCGTGACGCTGGGGCCGCCGCGAGGCGAGAACGACTCGATCACGTCGGGATAGAGCGTGCCTTGCACGAGGAACTGCGCGTCCTTTCCCGCTTCGGCGCTCGCGTCTTCGAAGACGTCGATGAACGTGTGCCCGATGATACGCCGCTTCTCCTCGGGTTCCGTCACGTCCGCCAGCGCGGAGAGGAATCGGTCGGACGCGTCCATCGTCACGAGCTTGACGCCCATGTTGGCGCGGAACGTACGCTCCACCTGCTCGCGCTCGCGGAGACGAAGCAGACCGGTGTCGACGAACACGCAGGTGAGCTGGTCGCCGATCGCCCGATGCACGAGCGCCGCCGCCACCGATGAATCGACGCCGCCGGAAAGTCCACAGACCACGTGTGCGTCGCCAACCAGCTCGCGAATCTTCCTCAACTCCATGTCCACGAACGCGCCGGGCGTCCAGTCGGCGGTGGCGTGGCAGATGTTGAACAGAAAATTCGCGATCAGCTCGCCGCCGCGTGGGGTGTGCGCGACCTCCGGATGAAACTGCACGCAGTGGATGGGCTTCGACGTGTGGCGCATCGCCGCGACTGGCACCGATTGGCTGCATGCGGTGACGATGTAGTCGCGCGGTGGCTTGTCCACGTGATCCCCGTGACTCATCCACGCCGTCATGTGCTCGCTGGGCAGGAATCCCGCGAACAGGCCGTCCGCTTCGTTGATCTCGACCTCGGCGCGCCCATACTCACGCTTCCCCGCTCCGATGACCTTGCCGCCCTGCAGGTGCGCCACCAGTTGCATGCCGTAGCAGACGCCGAGCACGGGCGCCATGTCGAGAATGGCGGGATCGATCGTGGCGGCACCCTGCTCGTACACGGAATCGGGCCCGCCGCTGAGGATGATGCCCGTCGGCCTCCATCCCGCGACCCAGTCGGCAGTGCGCGTTGGCGGGTGAATCTCCGAGTACACGCGTGCCTCGCGCACCCGGCGCGCGATGAGCTGGGTGAACTGCGACCCCATGTCGAGAATCAGAATCCGGGAGGACATCAGGGATGTCTCGGCTCTAGAATTTCCACTCCTCTCCTTTCAGCGTGAGGAACTCGACGTGCTTCGAATCGAGGTCCAGAATCGCGGCGCCGGGCGTGCCGTACATCCAGCCGCAGGTCTCGCCGGGGTTGACCAGGATCGAATCGCCCTGCGTCTTGAGCGACTGCTGATGCGCGAAGCCGTGGACGATGAACGTATGCGACTTGATAGACCGCTTCTGCACGTCGCCCAGGTCGTGCACCAGCAGGATCTGGTTGCCGCCTACGTCGAAGCTGTGCGGCGACTCGAAGATCTCGATGCCGATCCCCGCACCCGCGGTGGACAGCAGCCCCTGATGGTCGCCGTCGTTGCGACCGAACACACCCTGCAGCGTCATGTGCATGTCGTCGAACGGCTTCAGCGCGAACGGCGACACGTAGTCGCCCGCGTGCAGCACCATGGTGGCGCCCGCCTCTCGCATCTGCTTCAACAGCTCCGCGATCGCGGGAACGCGATCGTGGCTGTCCGCCATGAGGCCGATCTTCATCCGCTTCTCCAGGTGGGTTCGTCCACGTCCAGGCGCATGAGATCCTCGTACGTCTCACGCCGGGTCGTGATCGCGTACTTGTCTCCGTCCACCAGCACCTCCGCGGCGCGTCGCCTGGCGTTGTAGTTCGACGCCATGGCGTAGCCGTACGCGCCCACGTCGAACACCACGATCCGCTCGCCGGGTTGAACATCGGCGAGCTTGCGGTCGAGCGCCAGAAAGTCGCCACTCTCGCACACGGGGCCGACGACGTCAGCCGTGATGCGCCGATCATGATCGCGCGCGGCCTCGATGCGATGAAAGGCGCCGTAGTGCGACGGGCGTAGGAGCTCGGTCATCCCCGCGTCGGTGATCACGTACTCCTTTCCGCCGCTCTTCTTGCGATACAGCACCGTGGCCACGAGAACGCCCGCATTGCCGACGATGAATCGGCCGGGCTCCATGATCAGCGACAGGCCCGTCTCTTTCACGACCGGCAGCACGAGCTTGGCAAATCGCTCCAGGTCCGGCGGCGTCTCGTCGTCGTATCGCACGCCGAGTCCGCCTCCGATATCGAGATGCTCCAGCGTCGTGATCCCCGCCTTGCGCAGCGACTCGACGAGCTTCGCGAGACGCTCCGTTCCCGCGCGATACGGCTCGATGCGCGAGAGCTGCGAACCGAGGTGCATGTCCAGGCCGACAAGCGCGACGTTCTTCATCTTCGCGGCCGCTTTGGCTACGTGCAGCGCGTCGTCGTACGGAATGCCGAACTTGTGGCCCTTCTCCCCTGTCTTGATGTACTCGTGCGCCGCGTGGAGGTTGAGCTCCGGGTTCACCCTGATGCCCACCGGCACCGTCGCGCCCGCGGCACGTGCCATCGTATCCAGTCGCTCGATCTCCGCGGCCGATTCCGCGTTCACCAGCAGAACCCGCGCGGCGATGGCGTCTCGCAGCTCGTCGTCCGTCTTCCCGACGCCGCCGAACACGATGTCCCTGCCGACGTAGCCGGCGCGCTGCGCCCGCAGCAACTCGCCACCCGACACGACGTCGGCGCCGGCGCCCAGCCCATGCAGCAACTTGAGGATGGCGACGTTGCCGTTGGCCTTGAGCGTGTAGTGCACGCGGTGCGGCACGGAGGCGAGCGTCGCGTCGAGCTTCTCGTAGCGGTCGCGGATGACGCCCGCGCTGTACACGTACACCGGCGTCCCCACTTCGTCGGCGATGCGCTCCAGCGCAACACCTTCGCACATGAGCGTGCCGCCGGAACCGGCGGCGCGCTGGAAGCCGGCGGTCAGTACGCCTTGGCCCATAGGGCTTCGGCCGTAGCCTCCTTCCCGCACTTGAGACACGTCTTCGGCGCTTCCGCCGAGCGGAACTCCTCGTCGGGCAGCACGCGGATCGTCGCCTTCGTCTCGTCCTTGATGGCGTCCTCGCACGCGCGCCCGCCGCACCACCCGGCGTACACGAACGCGCCGTCGCCGTCCATGACCTCGCGGAACTTGTCGTACGTGATCTTGCCACGAATGCTGTTTGCCTCGCGGCGCTCGCGCGCGGCGACGAGCATGTCGTCCTGCATCTTGATCAGCGCGTCGGACAGATCCTCGCCGAGCGTATCGAGATTGACCGGACGCTTCTCGCGCGTGTCGCGGCGCACGAGCACGCCCTGATTCTTGGCAAGGTCCCGCGGCCCGATCTCGAGCCGCAGCGGAATGCCCTTGAGCTCCCACTCGTAGTACTTCGCACCGGGCTTCACGCCGTCGCGATCGTCGAGGTGGACGCGCAACCGTCCCGGGCGCCGGCGCTCCCACTCGTGCACGCTGCTCATGATCGCGTGCGCCTTCTCCAGCACCTGCGCGCGTTCGTCGTCCGACCGGTAGATCGGCACGATCACGACTTCGATCGGGGCGAGCAGCGGCGGGATGACGACGCCGTTGTCGTCCCCGTGCGTCATCACCATCGCGCCGATCATGCGCGTCGTGGTGCCCCAGCTCGTGTTCCAGGCATACTCGAGATTGCCGCTCTCCGCCTGGAACTTGAGATCGAACGCCTTGGAGAAACCCTGTCCGAGATTGTGCGACGTTCCCGCCTGTACCGCCTTGTTGTCCTGCATCATCGCTTCGCACGCGTACGTGCGCAGCGCGCCGGCGAACTTCTCCGAGTCCGATTTCAGCCCGGTCACCACCGGCATCGCGATCCACGCTTCCATGAAGTCGCGGTACACGCCGAGCATGCGGCGCGCCTCCTCCTCGGCCTCGTCGTGCGTGGCGTGCGCCGTGTGTCCCTCCTGCCACAGAAACTCCAGCGTGCGCAGGAACAACCGCGTGCGCATCTCCCAGCGAACCACGTTCGCCCACTGGTTGATCAGCAACGGCAGGTCGCGATGCGACTGCACCCACTTGGCGAACATCGCGTAGATGATCGTCTCGGACGTGGGGCGGACGACCAGGGGTTCCTCGAGCTTCTTCCCGCCGCCGTGCGTGACGACCGCCAGCTGCGGCGCGAATCCCTCCACGTGCTCGGCCTCCTTGTGCAGGAAGCTCTCCGGGATGAAGATCGGGAAATACGCGTTCTGGTGGCCCGTCGCCTTGAACATGTCGTCCAGCGCGCGCTGCATCCGCTCCCAGATGCCGTATCCGTTGGGACGGATCACCATGCAACCCCGAACCGGCGAGTAGTCGGCGAGCTCCGCTCTCAGCACGACTTCGTTGTACCACGCGCTGAAGTCTTCCTTGCGCGTGGTCAGCTTCTTCTCGTCAGCCATGGGGAAAAGTAAATGGTTCCTCCGCGCCCGTCGCGAGATCCTTCTGGATCGCCGTTCCATCGCGCCGCAGGATCACCGCCGCGAGCGCGCCGGCGCGCGTCGCGGTCTGGAGCTGCTTGCCGAGCTGCATGGCGCGCAGCGAATACTCCACGGACGCTCCCGTGCGTCGCAGGTTGGTGGCGGTCCGCATCGCGTCCGTCAGCTGCGACTGGTCCTCGAACGCGACCCAGTAATCCATCCCCGGACCGGCGAGCGGCATCTGGCCCCTCGCGCGAAGCAGCTCGCCGAGCACTACGTCCCCCATGCCGAAACCAAGGGCCGGGAGGTCCACACCGCTCAACGAGCCGAGGAGGTTGTCGTACCGCCCGCCTCCGCAGATCGCGCGGAACTCCCCGCGCGCGTCGAACAGCTCGAACACGATGCCCGTGTAGTACGCCAGTCCGCGAACGATGCTGAGGTCGAGGTCCACCCAATCGCGAACGCCGAGGGCGTCGAGAAATTCCAGGTACCTGCGCAGATCGGTGACGCGCGCTTCCACGTCCTGCGAGGTGAACGCGCTGGCGATGAGATCGGGCTCGCTCAATCGCTTCAGCTGGAGAACAGCGTCGGCTGCGGATTGTGATAGCTTGGCGGCCTGCAGCTTCTCGAGCGAGATGTCCGCCGGCTGGCGATCCAGCTTGTCGATGACCGCGAAGACGTCGGGAGCACGCTCGTCCGGGACCTCGAGCTCCTTCAGGATCGCCAGCAGCAGCCGGCGGTCTGACACGCGAGCCCGCACGTCGCCCGGCCCCAGCCCGAAGGCGCGCATGCATTCCACGGACACCGCGAGCAGCTCGGCGTCCGCGGTGACGTCGGTCTCGCCAACGATGTCGACGTTGAGCTGGAAGTGCTCGCGCAGCCGTCCCTTCTGCTGTCGCTCGTAGCGAAACAGTTGCGGGATCGAGAACCAGCGGATCGGCTTGCGCAGCGCGTTGGCGCGCGCGCCGACCATGCGCGCGAACGTGGGCGTCATCTCCGGGCGGAGCGCGATCTCGCGGTCGCCCTTGTCGGTGAAGTTGTACAGCTGACCGACGATCTCGTCGCCGCTCTTCCTGGTGTACAGCTCGAGAGGTTCAAGCGGCGGGCCGTCGTACTCGACGAACCCGAACCGGCGCGCGACATCGCGCCACGTACTCAGGATGTAGGCGCGGCTGGCGAACTCCTCCGGGTAGAAATCGCGGAACCCTGGAAGTCCGCCCGTCGCGCCTTTTGCCATTGCCGAAAGCTAGGAACCCAACGGACTTACCTGCAAGCGAGCCATCGCGTCGCCGACGGTGTGAAACGACCCGGTGACGACGACCGTCCCGGCGGTGGACGCCCGCTCGAGCGCAACCGCGAAATCCGGCTCGATCTCGGCGGCGATGCCGGTGTCGGCCGCGTGTCGCGCGACATCGTCCAGGTTCCAGGCCCGGCTCGCGGGCGCCGTCGGCGCATTCGTGAAGACGAAGCGATCCACGACGCCGCGCAGCTCGGAGATCATCTCGTGCCAGTCCTTGTCCTTCAGCGCGCAGAACACCGCCGCGATGGGGCGTTGCGGTGCGACGTCGCCCAGTGTCTCGGCGAGCACGAGCGCGCCGTCGCGGTTGTGCGCGACGTCGAAGATGTACTTCCCGAATCGCTGAAAGCGCCCCGGTAACGACACGGCGCCAAGGAGCGGCTCCGCCTGGGCAAGCGAAAAGCGGTATTCCGGGCCCGCTGCGTCGAGCAGCGCGAGGGTGAACGCCAGGTTTGCCGCCTGATGCCGTCCGGTGAGCGGCGTCCGCACGCGGCGCACATCGCCGCCCATTGCGAGCATCGCCACCGTTCCTGCAGCGGAGACATCCACGCTGCGCACGTCGATCTCGTCGCCGACGATCACCGGCTTCGCTCCGACCGCGCGCGCATGCTCCTCCAGCACCATGCGCAGGCGTCCCACCCGCTCGCCGATGACCGCGGGCCGTCCTCTCTTGAAGATGCCGGCCTTCTCGCCGGCGATCGCCTCGAGGGTGTTGCCGAGGTACTCCATGTGATCCCAGCCGATCGTCGTCACGCCGGCGGCGATCGGATCCACCACGTTCGTGCTGTCGAGACGCCCGCCCAGTCCCGTCTCGATCAACGCGACGTCCACGCCCGCCCGCGCGAACCAGTCGAACGCCATCGCGGTGGTGACCTCGAAAAAGGTGGCGCCGAGCGCTTCCACGATGCCGATCCAGCGGTCGACGAACTCGACGACGGCGTCGCCCTCGATCGGCACGCCACCCACGATGATGCGCTCGCGGAAGTCCACGAGATGCGGCGACGTGTATTTGCCGACGCGCAGTCCGCGTGCTCGCAGCAACGCTTCGGCCGTCGCGAGCGAGCTGCCCTTCCCGTTTGTGCCCGCGACGTGAACGACGGGATACGCACGATGCGGATTCCCGAGCTTGTCGAGGAGCTCGATGGTGCGTTCGAGGCCGAAACGCACGCCACCCGTGGTGCGCGCGAAGAGGAAGGCGAGAGCTTCCTCGAGCGGCCCGGTGTTTACGCGGACGCCCAACCCGCTGCCGCGGTACGACCGGACATGTGTCGGAGCAGCGTCCCCACCGTCGTCTTCAGCTGCTTGCGCGCGACCACGGCGTCGAGCATCCCGTGATCCAGGAGGAACTCGGACGTCTGGAACCCCTCGGGCAGATCCTGACCGAGCGTCTGCTTGATGACGCGCGGGCCGGCAAAGCCGATGACCGCGCCGGGCTCCGCGAGGATGGCGTCGCCGAGCATCGCGTAGCTGGCGCTCACGCCGCCGGTCGTCGGATTGGTCAGAATGGAGATATAAGGAATGCGTCGCTCGGCCAGCTGGGCGAGCACCGCGGCGACCTTCGCCATCTGCATGAGCGAGAGCACGCCTTCCTGCATGCGCGCGCCGCCGGATGCCGAGACCACGATGAGCGGATACTTGCGCTCCAGCGAGCGGACGCCGAGTCGCGCGATCTTCTCACCCACCACGGCGCCCATCGAGCCGCCCATGAAGGCGAAATCCATGACGCCGAGATTGATCGGCAGGCCGTCGAGCATCCCGCCGCAGGCGAAGAGGGCGTCGGAGTCACCGGCGTTCGTGAGCGCTTTCTTGAGACGCTGCGGGTAGTCGGGGAATCCCAGCGGATCGGTCGAGCGCAGGTCGACCTCGAGCTCCTCGAGCGTTCCCTCGTCGATCAGCAGACTGGCGTAATCACTCGCCCGAATCCGGCGGTGATATTCGCACGTGGGGCAGACGTTGAGGTTGCGCCAGAACTTCTCGCGGATGTCCGTGTGCCCGCACGCCTCGCATTTTTCCCAGACGTCAGGGGGGATCTCGAGGCGCTCGCGGCGGGGCTGGCGGGGTTTTTTCTCCTTCCGGAACCAGGCCATTGGGGAAATTTCGTTGCGCCTGGGGGAGTTATCTAGGTCTGGCCTCTCGGCCTGGGTTTGTCGCGGCAGCTGTACTCGGCACGCTGCCGCTGCGCGTCAGCGTGGTCCGTACTCGGCGCCGCGCCTGCGGCGCGTCGGTCGGCCTGCCCCGGGACGCTGATACCGACGATGACGCGTCAATGACGCCGCAAGACAATGCTCTTGCATGCAAGATTTCCGGAAACTCGAAGTTTGGCAGCTCAATCGGGCACTCACGCTGCGGGTATACCAGGCAACGGCGCGCTTCCCGGCTGACGAGCGCTTTGGCCTCGTGTCGCAGATGCGCAGAGCGGCGGTGTCGATCGGCTCGTGCATCGCTGAGGGGTGCGGTCGGGGCAGTCGGCCAGACACACTGCGCTTCTTTCAGATGGCGTTCTCTTCCGCGACGGAACTACTTCATCAACTGATCACGTCTCTGGATCTTCAATTCATCAGTGCGGAGGATTTCGCAGTCTACGACGAAGAACTCGAGATCATTCGCCGCAAGTTGGCCAATCTGATGAAACGCCTGCGCTAGCAGTTGAGAAGCTTCCCGAGGCAGGCGGACCGGCGCGCGCAGCGCGCCGCCGAATACGGACCACGCTCGCGCGTAAGCGCGAGCGTGCCGAGAACGAGTCGAGCTACACGCGAGCGTGCCGAGAACGAGTCGAGCACGCGAGCGTGCCGAGAACCGTTAAATCGCGAACGGCCCGTGCTTCCCGCCCCGACCCTCATGCGCGATGCGCACCAGCACTCCCACGGCCAGCCAGCTCGCCAGCATGAACGATCCACCGTACGAGAAGAACGGCAGCGGGATGCCAGTGATCGGCATCAAGTTCAGCGTCATGCTCACGTTGACGACCACGTGCACGAACCAGCTGGCGAGCAGGCCGAACGCCACGAGTGAGCTGAAGCTGTCGTTCGCGCGTTCCGCGATCCTGATGATCCGCAGGAAGAGCGTGAGAAACAGCGTGAGCGCGACGACGACGCCAAGAAATCCCAGCTCCTCACCCAGCACGCTGAAGATGAAGTCCGTGTGCTGCTCGGGCAGGAACGCCAGTCGCTTCTGCGTGCCCATCGTGTAGCCCTTGCCGAACCAGCCCCCCGATCCGATGGCGACCTGCGACTGAATCACGTGGTATCCTGAACGCCGCGGATCCACGGACGGATCGAGGAACACGCGCAACCGATTCTGCTGGTACGGCTCGAGTCGCTCCCACAGAATGGGCGCGAGCACCCCCATTACCACGTTGGCCGCGACGAGGAACACGCCCTCCCAGAGATACGGCTTGTACCAGATCACCAGCGCGAGGAGGAGAAGGAACCACGCCCCCCACAGCTGCGTGCTCACCGTGAGAATCAGCGACACCACCGGGCTGGCGAGCAACAGCAGCAGTCGCCACGAGATGCCCGACCAGAAGAGCATCGCGAAGAAGATCCCCACGAAGACGATGCCGGTACCGAGATCCGGCTGCGCCATGATCAGGATCCACGGAATGCCGACCACCAATGCAGGCTTCCACAGCTCGACGAACGACTTCGGCGGATCCTTGCTGCCCGCGAGAATCTTGCCGAGCATCAGCACCACGGTGAGCTTCGCGATCTCGGATGGCTGGCCGAGACGGAAGCCGCCGATGACGAGCCAGCTTTTGACGCTCGCCGCCGTTCCGGCGCCCTTCCCGATGAAGATCAGGAGCACGAGCAGCGCCGTGGTGAACGCATACAGAGGCACCGCGAGCCACTCGAGCATGCGGATCGACGCCCGGCTCATCGCGTACGCGCCGATGATGCCCAGCATGAACCACACGAGCTGCTGCTTCCAGGCGTTGCGAATGTAGCCCGCGATCGGAATGTCGGTCTGGCCGGCGGAGTACACGATCGCGATGCCGTAGAACGACAGCACGAGCGCCCCGGTGACGAGCGCCCAGTCGACGTTCACCTTCTGTCGGGCCATCAGCCTTCGGTCTGGATGTTGAGCATCGTGGGTACGCCGAGATACTTGCCGATGATCGCCGACGCGACTCGCGCGGCGAGATATCCGTGTCCACCGCACTCCAGCATGACCGCGACGACGATCTTCGGCTTCTCGACCGGCGCGAAGCCGACGAACCACGCGTGATCGCATACGCGGCCCGACGCATTGCCGTACTTCTGCGCCGTGCCGGTCTTGCCGGCCAGCGTCACCCCGCCGCCGAGGGCAGCGCTCGCCGCGGTACCGCCGGCCTGCGTCACACCGGCCATCGCCTGCCGGAGCGCCTCCAGCTGGTCGGGGGTGAGATTCATGATGCGCGTGCGCTCGGCGCGGCGATGCACGATCTCGGGCTTGGCGGCCGAGCCGTCGGTCGCGAGCGCCGTGTAGAAGCGGGCCATGTTCAAGACGCTCTGCGAGTTTTCGCCCTGACCGATGGACAGGTTCATCACCATGGCCCCGCCGCTCCAGCTGCGCGCGCCGTACTTCTCGTCGAAGTACTCCATGCGATCGGGATACGACGGCTTGCGTTCCTCGGGGAGATCGATGCCGGCCTTGTTGGCAAATCCGAGCTGGACGCCGCCGGCGACGAGGCGCGAGAGACCGAGCTTGAGGCCGAGCTGATAGAAGTACACGTCGCACGACTTCGCGATCGCGCCCGTGAGATCGAGGCTGCCGTGTCCACTCTTCTCCCAGCAGTGCCACGCGCGGTTGCCGAAGTAGTAGAAGCCGTTGCACGCCTGCGGCATGTGCGTCTCGGGCTTCACGAGTCCTTCCTGAATTCCCAGCACCGCCGTGGCCAGCTTCCACGTGGAACCGGGCGGATACGTGCCTTGCAGCGCCTTGTTATAGAGCGGTTGCTTCGGGTTCGTGCGCAGCGAGTCGTAGTACGCGAACGAGACACCGCCGATGAACTTGTTCGGGTCGTAGCTCGGATTGCTGTACAGCGCGAGCACTTCCCCGTTGTTTGGGTCCATCGCGACGGCGCCGCCCACGAGCGAGTCCGCGAAGAGCTGCGCGGTGAAGAGCTGGAGATCGAGATCGATGTTTGTCTGCAGCGAACCCGCTTGCACCGGACGCTTCTCCTGTGCGCCCTGCTCGCGCACGACGCGCCCGCGCGCGTCCACCTCGACGAAGCGGCTCCCCTCGCGACCGTGCAGAACGGCTTCGTACTCCTTCTCGAGCCCCTGCTTGCCGATGATCTGCCCGGCCTTGTACGTCGCGTACTGGGGCAACGACAGCTCGGACTCGCTGATTTCGTTCACATAGCCGACGAATGGCAGCACCGCCGGTCCGTCCGGATAGAAGCGCTTCGGCGCGGACATGATGATCAGCGACGGGAAGTCCACGCGATGCTCCTCGAGCACCGACACGACGTCGAACGACGCGTCGTTGAGGATTACCGTCGGGCGGGTTGGTGCGCGGCGATAGCGCCGGACAGCCTGGTCCTGCTGCGTCTGCGACAGCTGGATCGTTCCGCTGAGGCGCCGCAGCGTGCCGCGCAGCGAGTCTTCCGACTGAGCCAGGACGGAGACGGTGTACCCGACGACGTTCTCCGCGATGATCTTGCCCTTGCGGTCATAGATCATTCCGCGTGGCGCGGCGATCGGCACCTCACGCAGGCGGTTCTCCTCTGACTGCAGCACGTACTGCGTGTTGCGGAGAATCTGCGTCCGGAAGAACGCCGCGATCAGAAATGCGACGAGACCGACGCTGATCCAGCCGGCGGCTCTCGCGCGCCGGGCGACGTCGTTCGGATGAAAGCTCATTGTCCCTCGGTCAGACCGCTCGAACTTCCAGAATAGGTCTCAATACCGTCACGGCCAAGACGCCGGCCAATGCTGTGACCGCCGCCGCAAGTGGCGACCACACAACGATCTGCATCAGCATCTCGGTGCCGTGCATTCTGCGTTCCATCAAAACGTACACGAGGTCGAACAGCCACTTGCCGACGAAGAGGAAAAAGCCGTTCAGCGCCAGATTGTCGGCGAAGAACACGGCCTTGAGCCAGGACGCGGCGTAACCGACGATTGTGGCCGCGAGCGCCCCGGCGCCGAAGGCCCCCAGCGACAGCGAGTCCGCGGCAAGCCCGAGGAGGAATCCGTACACCGCCGCTCCCGCGGGCCGCATGCGTACCGCGCCGAACACCAGGGCGATGAGCAGGAAGTCGATCGACGCCCGCCAGCCGAGCAACGGCCGCAGCGTGTAGTGCAGTACGATCAGGATGATGCAGACGATCGCCGTGCGAACTGCGGTGTTCCAGTTCACGGACGCTCCGCGACGGAGTCCGGACGAATCGCCGTCGAGTCACGACGCGTGGTGTCGCGCGCCGCGGCGGCCGCCGCGCTGTCCGTGCGGCGCGTGGTCGGACGGGTCGGCGCGATACCCTGCTTGCGGATGAGCGACGTGTCGCGCGCCGTGGTATCCACCGCCAGCGAATCACCTACGCCGGCCCGGCGCAGCGAATCCAGCGCCACGCGGCGCGCTGCCGCTTCGGCGATCGCGGCCTGACGCGCGAGAGAATCTCCCGCCGCGACGATGGTCTTGAGCGCGGACTGCACCTGCGCGGCGTTCGCCCAGATGTTGCCCACGCCCTCGGCGCTGCGCTTCGGCGTCAGGATCATCACAGACGTCACGTTGGTGGGATTCACGGCGGGTTGCAGCAGATAGGTGCGCGACCAGCTCTCCGCTTCCTTCACTTCGTCGACCACGGTTCCAATGAGCACCCCGCGCGGCCATGCACCACCCAGGCCAGAGCTGAAGATCGCCGTCCCGGGCTTCAGCGTGCTGCGGAACGGCACGTTGCGCAGCTCCAGGAGATATCGCTCCGCGAGTCGGCCCGGACGGACGTCGAGGTGTGGATAGACGATGCCGAACGCGGAGCCGTCCGCGGACATCGCGCTCACGCGAAAGTCCGGATGCGAGTACAGGATCGCGATGCTCATCGTCGGGTCCACCGTCTGGACCAGTCCGACGATGCCCTCGGGCGCCACCACGGGACTGTACTGCGCCACCCCCGCCGACGTGCCGGCGGTGAGCGTGAGCGTCGTGATCACGTCTTCGGCGCGACCGGACGTGTGCAGCGCCTCCGCGGGCACGAACCCCCAGCCGAGGCGTGCGCCGAGGCCCAGCATCTTTCGCAGCCGGTCGTTCTCGACGTTGAGCGCGCGCGCCTGCACGAGCTGCAGGGCCAGCGAGTCGCGCTCGAGGATCTTGCGCTCGCTCTCGAGCCATGCGGCGCGCCAGCGTTCTGCGCTCTGTTGCAGCCCGACCAGCGGTGCGACGACAGTACGACGCAGCCCGGAAGCGACGGGATCGCGCATCTGAACCGGCAGCGCGCTCGCGACGAGCGCGAAGACGATGCACGCCGCGAGGACGACCGTGTCGAGACGGCCGCTCAATCGCGCAGCCCCAACCCCTCCTCGTGCCATCGTGGTTCCTAGCTACTGAGGACGGACCAGTACTTCTCCTCATCGTCCAGGATCCGTCCCGTGCCGCGCACCACGCACGTGAGGGGATCCTCGTCCACGTGAATCGGCAGGCCTGTCTCCTGGCTGAGTAGGAGATCCAGGCCGCGGATCAAAGCGCCTCCGCCGGTCATCACAATGCCACGGTCCACGATATCGCTCGCAAGTTCTGGCGGCGTGATCTCGAGCGCACGACGAACCGCATCCACGATCTGCTGGATGGGCTCCTGGATCGCTTCACGGATCTCACTCGAATGCACGCGCACGGTTTTGGGAATGCCGGAGACAAGGTCGCGTCCCTTGACCTCCATCTCCCGCTCCTCGCCAACCGGCGCAGCCGAGCCGATCTGAATCTTCACCTGCTCGGCTGTCGGCTCGCCGATCAACAGGTTGTAGTTCTTACGCAAGAATTGAACGATGGCCGTGTCGAGCTCGTCACCGCCCGTGCGGATCGAGGTGTCGCTCACGATACCGCTGAGTGCGATGACGGCGATCTCGGTGGTGCCGCCCCCGATGTCGATCACCATGTTGCCGGTCGGCGTCTCCACGGGCAGGCCCACGCCGATGGCGGCGGCCATCGGTTCCGCGACCATGAACACTTCCTTCGCGCCCGCACCCAGCGCCGAGTCGCGCACCGCACGCTTCTCCACTTCCGTGATGCCGGACGGAACGCATACGATGACGCGCGGCTTCACTTTGAAGACGTGGTTGTCGATGATGAGCTTCAGGAAGTACCGGAGCATCTTCTCGGTGACATCGAAATCAGCGATGACGCCGTCCTTCATCGGGCGCACCGCGATGACGCCTTCGGGCGTCCGGCCCAGCATCCGCTTCGCCTCGAGCCCCACGCCCTTGATCTGCTTCGTCTCACGGTCGATCGCGACCACGGACGGCTCGTTCAGCACGATGCCCTCGCCTTTCACATAGACGAGTGTGTTCGCGGTGCCGAGATCGACACCGATCGCGTTCGCGGGAAACAGCGCCCCTTTCTTGAGAAAGGGAAAGCGCTGCTGCAGCCAGGCCATCGGGGCGGGATTCGTCACTGGATGAATTGCGCCGGATCGTGCAATTCGAGACCGAAGGCGTCGGCGACGCCCGGATACGTCACCTTGCCGTCCACCATGTTCAGTCCCTTCCGAAGGGCCATGTTGTCCTTGAGGGCCTGCTTCCATCCCTTGTTGGCGAGCTGCATGGCGTATGGCAGCGTGGCGTTCGTCAGCGCCAGCGTCGATGTCCGCGGCACTCCGCCAGGCATGTTGGCCACGCCGTAATGGATCACGCCGTCGACAACATAGGTGGGATTCTCGTGCGTCGTCGCGTGGATGGTCTCCACGCAGCCGCCCTGATCGATGGCGACGTCCACGATCACCGAGCCGGCCTGCATCATCTTCAGATCGTCCTTGCGGATCAGCTTGGGCGCCTTGGCGCCTGTGATCAGGACGCCGCCGACAACGAGGTCAGCCGTACTGATCGCGTCGAGCACGTTGTGCCGGTTCGAGTGGATCAGCGACACGTTCGCGGGCATCACGTCACTCAAATAGCGGAGACGTTCGAGCGAAATGTCGAGGATCACAACGCGCGCACCCATGCCCGCGGCCATCTTCGCCGCATTGATCCCGACGATGCCGCCGCCGAGGATCACGACCTTCGCCGGTGCGACGCCGGGCACGCCACCCAGCAGCACGCCGCGTCCGCCGTAGATCTTCTCGAGATACTTCGCTCCTTCCTGCACGGCCATGCGTCCCGCCACCTCGGACATGGGCGTGAGCAACGGCAGCTCGCGGCTCGGCAGCTCCACCGTCTCGTAGGCGACGCAGGTGGCGCCGCTCTTCATGTGCGCGCGGGTGAGCTTCTCGTCCGCCGCGAAATGAAAGTAGGTGAAGATCAGCTGACCCTTGCGCATGTGCGGCCACTCGCGCTCGATCGGCTCCTTCACCTTCATGATCATCTCACTGTCCTTCCATACTGTCGCGGCGTCCGGGGCGATCTTCGCGCCCACCGCCGTGTAGGCATCGTCGCCGAAACCGCTTCCCAATCCGGCACCCGTCTCGACCAGCACCGAATGTCCCGCGCCGACGAGTGCCTCCGCGCCGGCCGGCACCAGCGCGATGCGATTCTCGTTCGTCTTAATTTCCTTTGGTACGCCGATTTTCATGACGATAGAAGTAAGTGTCGGGCAGCCCGAAACATATGCTGCGCCGAAGTGCTTTTCACCCGCGCTTGCGAGCGCGTTTTCGCGGCGCCCGCTCTTCCGGTCCAAGGCTGACCACGGTCTGCCGCTGCGGCGCGAAGAATTCCCGGGCGACCTCGCGGACCGAGTCGGGCGCGATGCCTTCCACGAGCGCCAGCATCTCGTCGAGCGTCCGGTACGGCTCACCGTAGAGATCGACGGATGCGGCGCGATACATCCGCGCCGTCGGGCTCTCCAGTGAGAGCGTGATCTGCCCCTTCAACTGGCCCTTGCCCTGCGAGATCTCCTCGTCGGACAGGCCATGCTCGACCACGTGTGTGAGCTCTTCTTCGATGGCCCTGAGCGCCGCGTCCGCGGTCCTGGGTGCCGTGCCTACGTACACGCCGTGCACGCCGCATCCGGCATAGAACGTCTGGAACGTGTACACGGCGTAGGCGAGCCCGAGCTCTTCGCGGACGCGCTGGAACAGACGTGAGCTCATTCCGCCGCCGAGCACGACGCTGAGCAACACCATCGCGTGCCGTCGCGGATCGCGATATCCGATGGTCGGCGATCCGATCACGATGTGTGTCTGGCTGCCGTCGCGCGCGATGTGCTTCCGCTCCGGCGCTGCCGCCGTCGCCGCGGGAACCGCCCGCACGTCCACGGCGCCGTTCGGCCGGCCCGTCCAGCCGGTCTCGTTCAGGATGTCGAGCAGCTCATCATGGTCCACGTTCCCGGCGGCGGCCACGATGAGGTTCGACGGTTGATACGCACCGCGGTGCAGCGCGCGCAGCTCTTTCACGCCGAGCGCCGACACCGTTTCGCGCGTGCCGAGGATCGAGTAGCCGAGCGGGTGATTGCCCCACATCGCGGTATTCTGCAGCTCGAAGACGAGATCGTCCGGTGTGTCCTCCACCATTCCGATCTCCTCGAGGATCACGTTCCGCTCGAGATCCAGGTCCGCCTGACGCAAGACGGGCTCGAAGACGAGATCGCCGAGGACGTCGGCGGCGATGCGGAGATGCTCGTCCAGCACGCGCGCCTGATACACGGTGTGCTCGCGCGATGTGTACGCGTCGAGCGAGCCCCCGAGCGACTCCAGCGACAGCGCGATCTCCTTCGCCGTACGTCGCTCGGTGCCCTTGAACACCATATGCTCGAGCAGATGCGACACGCCCATGCGATCGGGCGTTTCGTTCAGCGATGCGGCGCGCACCCAGGCGCCGATAGCGACCGACCGTACTCCCGGCATGTGCTCCGAGAGTACGGTCAGTCCATTCGGCAGTACGGTGCGGCGGAGACCGGGCTCGGTCTCGAGCGCTGCCGCCTTATTCACGCTCGCGCGAGCGTTCTCCGCCTTGCCGCGCGTGACCGCCCCGGCCACGTCCACCGCGACCACCTCTGCCCCCACCGCGGCGGCCGCCACCATTGCCGCCGCCTTCGCCCTCGCCTTCACCCTGTGGCTCACCGGAGCCATTTTCGCCGCCAGAAGCGCCGGACGCGCCCTCAGGGCGACCGCCCGAGCTTTCTTCGGGAGTGCCTTCAGGCTTCGGGAGGAGTGCCTTGCGGGACAGACGCAGCCGCCCGCGCTCATCGCGCTCGATGAGCTTCACCTTCACGCGATCGCCCTTCTTGACCACGTCCTCGGTCTTTTCCGTGCGACCGTGCTGCATCTCCGAGATATGGAGCAGTCCTTCCGTACCGGGCATGATCTCGATGAATGCGCCGAAGGGCGTCGTGCTCTTCACCGGCCCTTCGTAGATCTCGCCGACGATGGGCTCCGCGGTGATCGCCACGACCATCTGGCGCGCGCGCTCCATGGCATCGCCGCCGACGGCGGCGATGGTGACGACGCCGTTGTCGTCCACGGTGATCTCGGAACCCGTCTCCTCCTGGATTCCCCGGATGGTCTTGCCCTTCGGGCCGATGAGGTCGCCGATCTTTTCGGGGCTGATCTGCACCGTGATGATGCGCGGAGCGAACTTGGACAAGTCCTTGTTGGGCTGCGACATGGCCTTGTTCATCTCGCCCAGGATGTGAAGTCTGCCCTCGCGCGCCTGCGCCAGCGCTTCCTTCATGATCTTGAGATCGAGTCCCTGGATCTTGATGTCCATCTGGATGGACGTGATCCCGTTCTCGGTGCCCGCGACCTTGAAGTCCATGTCGCCGAGATGGTCCTCGGTGCCGAGGATGTCAGTGAGGATCGCGTACTTCTTCCCTTCCTTGATGAGTCCCATCGCGACGCCGGCGATGGCTGCCCGCATCGGGACGCCCGCGTCGTAGAGCGCGAGCGACCCTCCACAGATGGATGCCATCGAAGAGGAGCCGTTCGATTCGAGCACGTCCGACACGATGCGAATCGTGTAGGGGAACTCCTCGAACGCCGGGAGCATTGCCTGAAGTGCACGCTCGGCCAGGTTGCCGTGGCCGATCTCGCGACGCGACGTCCCGCGCATCGGCCGCACTTCACCCGTCGAGAATGGCGGGAAGTTGTAGTGCAGCATGAACGACTTGGTCTGCTCCTGCGCCTCGTCGATGCTGTCGAGACGCTGGACGTCGTTCGCGGTGCCCAGCGTCGCCACGACCAGCGCCTGCGTCTGACCGCGGGTGAAGAGCGCCGACCCGTGGGCGCGCGGGAGCACGCTGGTGTCGATGGAGATGGGACGAACCTCGGTGGGCTTGCGGCCGTCCACGCGATAGCCGCTGTCGAGCACCTGGGAGCGGAGCGTGTGGTATTCCACGTCGCCGAGCAGCTCCTTGATGTCGTTCGAGTTGTCCGGGAAGTCCGCGACCAGCTGCTCCGCGATCTCCTTCTTCGCGCGCTCCACCGACTCGATGCGCTTGTGCTTGTCCTTCTGGTTGATCGCCTCGGTGATCTTGCCCTCGGCGAGCTTCTTCACGTTCTCCTCGAGCCCCTCGGGAATCTCGGCCTTGACCCACTCCATCTTCTTCGGCCGATCGATCTTCTTGAGCAGATCTTCCTGGGCGGTGATGAGCTCGCGGATGCCGCGTTGCGCGATGGTGAACGCCTCGACGACGTCCTCCTCGCTCACCTCGAGCGCGCCGCCCTCGACCATCACGATCGAGTCGTTCGTGCCCGCGACCACGAGGTCCATGTCGCTGAACTCGAGCTGCTGAAACGTCGGGTTCAGGACCCAGTTGCCCTGGAGCCGGCCGATGCGCACACCGGCGAGCGGTCCGCTGAACGGGATCTTCGACGCGTTGATCGCGGCCGATGCGGCGACGATAGCGAGGACGTCGGCGTCGTTCTCCTGGTCCGCGGAGATGACGTAGATGTACACCTGGACTTCGTTCTTGAAGCCCTCGGGGAACATCGGCCGGATGGTCCGGTCCACGATGCGCGCGGACAGGATTTCGCCGTCGCTCGGACGTCCCTCGCGCTTGATGAAGCCGCCCGGGATCTTGCCGGCGGCGTAGGTCTTCTCGCGGTATTCGACGAGAAGAGGAAAGAATGGGAGCGGACTCTGATTGTCGCTCACTGTGACGGCGGCGAGCACCATCGTGTCGCCGAACTGCACCAGGGCGGATCCCGCCGCCTGTTTCGCCATGCGTCCGGTCTCGATCACGAGCTTCCGGCCGGCGAACGTCGTCTCAACGCGTTGCATTAGACTCTCTTGTCTGATTGCTCTTTTCGCAGGAAGCCGGCAGTCCATTCTGCCGCGCTGCTTCCTCGCGAATACAAAACGCGCGGGCCGCAGTGTATGCGCCCGCGCGTGTCTTTCATCGCCTAGTAGCGGAGCCCCAGCTCCTGCACGATCTGGCGATATGTGTCTACATCCGTCCGCCGCAGGTAGTTCAGCAGTCGACGACGCTTGCCGACCATCTTGAGAAGACCGCGACGACTGTGGTGATCCTTCTTATGCTCACGAAAGTGGTCCGTGAGATAGTTGATCCGTTCCGTGAGAACCGCGATCTGGACCTTGGCGGACCCCGTGTCGTTGTCGTGGGTCCGGTGTTTCTGAATCGTTGGCGCTTTGTCGAAAGCCATTCGTCTGTGCTGAGCGGAATTGTCTGTAGCTCTTGAACTTAACTGGCGGGGTGGTGAGATGGTAGGGACAGAGGTCGTAGGTCGTAGGTCCGACCGACGCTCACCCATGCGACCCAAAGTCCCGCGACCCACGACCCACGACCCACGACCTGCGACCTATCTGAACAGCCCCCGCGTATCATTGAACATCACGAGCACGAAGAGCAGCAGGATCACGAACAGGCCGCCCCGCAGGATGTACTCCCGGGTGCGCAGGCTGAACGGATGACCGCGCAGGGACTCCAGGACATTGATCAGGATCTGGCCACCATCCAGGATGGGGATCGGCAGCAGATTCAGGATCGCGACGTTGATGCTCAGCAGGGCTATCAGAGAGAAGAGACTCTCGAAGCCTGTCCGCGCCGCCTGCACGGACGCCCGGGTGATCGCGATGGGGCCGCCCAGCTGGTCCACCGACACCTTGCGGGTCATCAGGTCACGCACGGTCCCGATGATGGACGTGCCCATGAACCAGGCCGTGCGTGAGCCGATCCGAACCGCTTCACCGACCGACACCGGCTCGCGGCTGGTGACGTCGACGGGGATCGCGCCGATCTTCCCGACGGTGGCGTCCTCACCGCTCGCGGGGTCGATGGCCTTGGTCGGCTTCGGCGTGGCGGTGATGGTGCGCCGCTCGTGTCCGCGCACGACATCGAAGCGCGTGGACTGCCCTCCCCGCCTGGCCACGGCGAGCACCATCTCGCTCCACGTGTGCACCGGCGCGCCGTCGATCGCGACCACGCTGTCGCCGCCCTGGAACCCCGCGCGCGCCGCGACTTCCCCCGGGATGACGTCCTCGATGACGGGTGGCATCGCGTAATCGATGGCGACCGCGACGTCTTCCGCAGACGGCGCACCGGGCTGGTTGATGGCGAGGTTCACCCGCGTGCGATTCGTCTCGATTTCCAGGCGACGGTCGGCCCGCGCGATCTGCTCCATGGCGTCCGACCACGAGCGCACGGCGTGTCCGTTGATCGCGCGCAGTGAGTCGCCGGGCTGGATGCCGCTGAGCAGCGGCTGGCCGTTCACCGGCCGCACAGAGCCGACTTCGCGCGTCGGGACGATGATCTTGCCGAAGTGCATGGACAGGCCGATCGCGACGACCAACCCCAGCACGAAGTTCATCGTCACGCCGGCGAGCAGGATGATCATGCGCGCCCAGAGCGGCTTCGACTCGAACCAGCGGTGCTCCGGCACCGGCTTCGGCCCGAACGGGATCATCGCGTTCGCGTCGTAGTCGGGATCGGTGGGGTTGCGCGCGGCGGTCGTCTCGCTGCCGCCCTCGAGGGCGGCCGCCGTCTCGTCATGGCGCGACGCCATGCGCACGTATCCACCCAATGGCAGCGCCGCGAGGATGTACTCGGTCTCGCCACGCCTCCGCTTCCACAACGGCGGGCCGAAACCGATCGAGAAGCGTGGCGTGTAGACGCCCAGGGCTTTCGCCGCGAGAAAATGTCCGAGCTCGTGTACGAAGATCACGAGCCCGAAGACGAGAATCGGCGCGAGTATCGCTAACACCCGAATCGCTCCTTGACGAACTCGCGCGCGGACGCGTCTGCCGTCTGCAGCGCCTCCCTGCTGTCGCCGGCGGACGCACCCACCGCGTCGAGCGCCGACGCGATCGCACGCGGGATATCACCGAATTGCATCTTGCCGGAGAGAAATATCTCGACCGCCTGCTCGTTGCTGGCGTTGAATACGGCAGGAGCCGCGCCCGCGGCTCTGCCCGCGTCGATGCCGAGCTGCAGGGCAGGAAAATCGTCGTGGCGCACGCGCTCGAAGGTGAGTGGCGAGAGCGCGACGGGGTCGAAGAGGCCCACGCCGGTGTCAGGCACGCGCCGCGGATGCGTGAGCGCGTACAGCACGGGGATTTCCATGCTCGGCGCTCCCATCTGTGCGAGGACGCTGCCGTCCACGAATTCGACGAAGCTGTGCACGACGCTCTGCGGATGCACCACGACGTCGATCTGGTCGAAGCCGAGGTCGAAGAGGTAATGCGCCTCGATGACCTCGAGCGCCTTGTTCGCGAGCGTCGCGCTGTCCACCGTGATCTTCCGGCCCATCCGCCACGTGGGATGCTTCAGTGCCTCTTCGGCGGTCGCGCTGTCGAGCTTCTCGCGCGGCCAATCCCGGAACGGCCCGCCGGACGCTGTGAGTACCACGCGACGCACGTCCTCCCGACGCCTTCCGGCGATGCATTGCAGGATGGCGCTGTGCTCACTGTCGACCGGCACGATCTCGCCGCCACCGCGCTCCATGGCTCGACGGACGAGGTGTCCGGCCATGACCAGCGTTTCCTTGTTGGCGAGTGCGACCCGCTTTCCCGCCTCGAGCGCGGCGAGAGTCGCGTCCAGTCCCGCGGCGCCGACGACGGCGTTCAGCACGATGTCCACATCGTCGCGCGTGGCCGCATGCACGAGGCAATCCCGTCCGCCGTTGCTCACCAGCTCCGCGAAGGGCGTGTGGAACGCCGCCGCCTGCTCCCGCAACAAGTCCGAGTTCGAGAACGCCGTCAGCGCGGAGACGCGGAAGCGATCCGTATGTCGCGACAGCACTCGGAGCGCGGTCGTCCCGATGCTTCCCGTGGATCCCAGGATCGCCACACCCTTCTGGCGCGTCGTCATCGTGGCGCGGGTATCAGCAGCCAGCCCAGCATCAGATGCGCGAGCGGCAGTACGAAGAGCAGGCTGTCGATGCGATCGAGCACCCCGCCATGCCCCGGCAGCAGCGTGGAGCTGTCCTTCACTCCCGCCTCGCGCTTCAGCAGCGATTCGAAGATGTCACCGATCTGGCCCACGACACTGGTCACGATGGCGAAGACGACGATCGCGCCCAGCGTCATCCCCAGCTGCGCCACCGGTCGCAGCGCGAGATGCACGTACAGAATGGCGACGATCACCGCGAGCACCACGCCACCGACCGCGCCGGATAGCGTTTTGCCCGGACTGACCGCGGGAATGAGCTTGCGTCCGCCGATCATCTTCCCGAACGCCATGGCGCCGATGTCGGTCGCCCATGTGAGCACCAGAGGCAACCCGAGCAGGACACCGCCGGAGGAGATCGGAATGGGTCCGACCTGTGCGCCGCCAGCGGCATAATCGTGATACCGGATTGCGTACGCGAAGCTCAGCATGCCACCGGTATACACCACACCGAGCACCGTCGTCGCCGCGGCGCCGAGTGGTTTTCCCGCGACGCCGCGCGCCCAGATGGATACGCCGAGAATTGCGAGCAGCACGGCAGCGAAATACGCGAAGCGCGGCGTCACGAACCCGAGGTATCGCGCGTGCACGGCCAGCGGGAGCACGCCGGCGACGGCGCAGCCGAGGTCCCCAAGGGGCGCCTGCCCGGACGCGCGAGCGATGCGATAGAACTCCCACGCGGCGAGGGCGGAGGCCACGGCCAGCAGCGCCGCGAGTGCTGCGCCGCCCGCCAGCACGATGGCGACGGCGACAACGGCGGCCGGGAGGCCGAAGAGAATGCGCTTGGTAAGCTCTGAACTCACACTTCCATGATCTCGGCTTCTTTCGCCTTGATCATGTCGTCGATCTTCTTGATGAAGTCGTCGTGGATCTTCTGGAGATCCTTCTCGGCGTGCTTGACCTCGTCCTCGGACACGCCGCTCATCTTCTTGAGCACGTCGCGGCCGTGGGTGCGCGCATGGCGCACCGCGACCTTCCCTTCCTCGGCGAACTTGTGGATGACTTTCACCAGCTCCTTGCGCCGATCCTGATTCATCGATGGCAGCGGAACGCGGATGATGCCGCCCTGCTGCGCCGGATCGAAGCCGAGATTCGCGTCGCGGATGGCCTTTTCGATCGCCTTCGCCTGGTTGCGGTCGAACGGCGTGACGAGCAGGAGACGCGGCTCGGGCGCGGACACCGTGGCCACCTGGTTCATGGACATCATCGTGCCGTACATCTCGACCTTGACGGTATCGAGCATGGACGGCGCGGCCTTCCCGGCGTGAATCGTGGAGAATTCGCGCTTGGTGCTGTCGACCGCCTTCTCCATCGCGGTGCGCGTGTCCTTGATGATGTTCTGGATGTTGGTCATCGAACGAGAGTGCCCACGCGTTCGCCGCGGACGGCGGCGGCGATTGCGCCAGGTCGGTGGATGTTCAGGACGATCATCGGCAGGTTGTTCTCTCTGCACAGCGTGATCGCCGTCTGGTCCATCACCTTCAGGTCGTTCAGCATCATGTCGCGGTAGCTGATCTCCTCGTACATCTTGGCGGTCGTGTCCTTCTTGGGATCAGCCGAGTAGACGCCTTCCACACTCGTCGCCTTGATGATGACGTTCGCCTTGATCTGGATGGCGCGCAGGACGGCGGCGGTGTCGGTGGAAAAGTACGGATTGCCGGTACCTGCGGCAAAGATCACCGTCTCCTGCTTCTCGAGATGTCGCAGCGCGCGGCGGCGGATGTACGGCTCCGCGAGCTCCTCCATCCGGATGGCGGTCATCACGCGCGTGTTCACGCCTTTGCGCTCGAGAATGTCCTGCAGCGCCAGCGCGTTGATCACCGTGCCGAGCATGCCCATGTAGTCGGCCCCGACGCGCTCCATGCCCATCTTCGCGAGCTGCGTCCCGCGAACGATGTTGCCGCCGCCAATGACGAGGCCGACCGCCGCGCCCATCTTCACGACGGCGACGACCTCGTCACAGTGACGGTTCATCGACTCGAAATCGAACCCAAATCCCTTGTCTCCGGCGAGTGCTTCGCCGGACAGCTTGATCAGAACCCGCGGATAGCGGAGCTCCGTCAATCCGCCTCTCCGATCTTGAAGCGCGCGAAGCGGCGGATCTGGATGTTCTCTCCGGTCTTGCCCGACACTTCCTTCACCAGCTCGCCGATCGTCTTCTTGTCATCCCGGATCCACGGCTGGTTGAGCAGCGTGATATCCTTATAGAAGGCGTCGACTTTCCCCGCGACGATCTTGTCGACGAGGTTGTCCGGCTTCCCGCTCTGCTTCACCTGGTCGACGAAGATCCGGCGCTCCTGCTCGATCTTGTCGGCGGGCACCTGATCCTTGTCGACCGCGATCGGAGGCGTCGGCGCGCCGGCGATGTGCTCGGCGATCGATTTCGCGAGGCTCTTGAACTCGTCCGTGCGCGCGACGAAATCCGTCTCGCAGTTCACCTCCACCATCGCGGCGACTTTGCCGTTGTGGTGGATGTAATGGCCGATCACGCCCTCGCTCGCTACGCGTCCCACGCGCTTCTCGGCCTTGGCGGCCCCGCTCTTTCTCAGCGCCTCCACGGCCGCGTCCATGTCGCCCTTCGACTCCTCGAGGGCCTTCTTGCAATCCATCATGCCGGCGCCGGTCCGCTGGCGCAGCTCGGAAACCTCTTTGGCCGTTATCGTCTTCGTCGTAGTCATCTCACTGATCCCTTCTTCGTGTAAAAGCCGCCGAAAGAAATTCCGGCGGCTTTGCAATCTACCTACCTCGGCAAGTCGTCCTCGACGAGCTACTCCGCGGGTGCCGGCTCGGGCTCGCCACCCTCGGCAGGCGCGCCCGGTTTCATGCGCGCGGCGATCGCGTCGGGCTTGGCGCGACGACGGCGCGGACGACGGCGGCGCTTGCGCTCCGAGTCGTCGCCACCAGGCGCCGATTCCGTCCCGCGATCCGACGAGTACGTGGTCATTTCGCCTTCCTCGACTTCCTCGCGGACGGGCGCCTCGCGGCGCGCTTCGGCGATCGCGTCGGCCATCGACTTGGTGATCAGCTCGACCGAACGAATGGCGTCGTCGTTGCCTGCGATGGGGACCGTGATCTGATCCGGATCCGCGTTCGTGTCCACGATGGCCACGATCGGGAGACCGAGCTTGTTCGCCTCGCTCACCGCGATGCGCTCTTTCTTGGAGTCCACGACGAAGAGCATGCCGGGCAGACGCGTCATGCCTTTGATGCCCGCGAGGTACTTCATCAGCTTCTCGCGCTCACGCGACAGCATGAGCTGCTCCTTCTTCGTGTAGTTCTCGAACCCGCCGCCCTCTTCCGTGCCGGCCTCGAGCTCCTTCATGCGGCGCAGTTGCTTCTTGACCGTCTGGAAATTCGTGAGCAGTCCGCCGAGCCAGCGCTCGGTGATGTACATCGAGCCGGAGCGCACCGCTTCCTCGCGAACGATGCCGGCGAGCTGCGGCTTGGTGCAGACGAAGAGCACGTTGTCGCCGCGCAGGACGACCTCGCGCGCGAGCTTCTGCGCCAGCTCCAGCTGCCGCAGCGTCTTCTGCAGATCGATGATATGGATGCCGTTGCGCTCCGCGAAGATGAACCGGCGCATCTTCGGATTCCAACGGCGCGTCTGGTGGCCGAAGTGCACTCCGGCGGCCAGGAGAGATTCAATCGTCGGCTGATTGTCAGCCATGGTCGTTCATCCTCAGAGTTGGTTTGTCGTCCGCGAGCTTCATCGCCACCGGCAACCGTCGCCGGCACCACCGGCAGCTCGACTCGCGTGTGAGTTGTGAGGCGGGAGGCTGGAGCCGGGAGCAATCAGCTCCGCGCTCCCGCCTCCCGGCCCGCGATTTATCGCTTGCTGAACTGGAACCGCTTGCGTGCACCGGGACGTCCCGGCTTCTTGCGCTCCACCGCGCGAGCGTCGCGCGTGAGCAATCCGAGATCGCGCAGCTTGCGCCGATACGTCTCGTCCAGCTTCACGAGCGCGCGAGCCACGGCGAGACGCAGCGCACCGGCCTGACCGGTCTGACCACCGCCCTCCAGGTTGGCCTGCACGTCGTACCGGCCGAGCGTGTCCGTGGCCGTGAACGGCTGCTGAATGGCCGACACCAGTGCGGGGCGCGGAAAATAGTCGCCCAGCGTGCGACCATTCACGTCCCACTTGCCCGAGCCGGGCTTCAGATACACACGGCACACCGCCTCTTTGCGGCGGCCGATCGCGTGAACGTTCTGCGAGTCCGCCATGTTACTTCTCGTCCTTGGCAAAGGTGAGCGGGGTGGGCTGCTGCGCGGCGTGCGGATGCTCCGCGTTGGGATAGACGCGCAGTTTGCGACGCAGGATCTGTCGCGCCAGCGCGGTCTTCGGCAGCATGCCGAACACGGCCTTCTCGATCACCCGCTCGGGGTGCTTCGCGATCATGGACGCGTACGGCGTGTGCCGCTCGTGCCCCATGTAGCCGGTGTGCGTGAAGTACGTCTTCTGCTCCCCCTTGCGACCCGTAACGCGCACCTTGGACGCGTTGATCACGATGACACCGTCACCGGTGTCCATGTGGGGCGTGAAGATCGGTTTGTGCTTGCCGCGAAGGATCTTCGCGATTTCTGACGCCAGGCGCCCGAGCACCATGTCTTCGGCGTCGACGACGAACCAGCGCTTGGTGATGTCGCGCGGCGTCGCGGAATACGTTTTCATCCGAATCAACCAGAACTGACGTGGTCCTGCGCCTCACCGGTGCGGGTTGCAACCCGGGTCTCGGCAGCCCGAAGGCGTTTTTCGACAGACCCTTAAGCTACTATCGTGCTTGGGGTTCAGGCAACCGGTCGTCCGCGACGAGAGCGAGCTCGCGGCCATTGGGATGCAGCGCGAGACGGCTGATCCTCCGGACTCCGGCGTTGCTCAGGTCGGCAACCAGCTGCCAGCGCGTTCCCGGTCGATCCAACCGATAAATGCGACTTCCGCTGGCCGTGAACGCCTCGTGGTCGGACTTCCATACCACGTAGTCCGCGCCATCCGGTAGAACAGCCACCGTCTCGACGTCCCATGCGCCATCGGGGCGCGGGTCGGCGGCCACCGTCTTGAGAACCCACCGCGTCGTGTCGCGCGGGTCGCGCTGGACGCAGGAGGCGCGCCGGCCACCCGGCACGCGTTGCAGGGACCGGCCAATATTGCTGGTCACGACGCGAGCCGCGCCGCTCCGCGTGTCGGCGATCTGCAGCGTGTTGGGATTGCCGAGGACGAACAGCGCGACGGTGGTCGAGTCGAGCCAGGCGTAGTAGCCCACCGGCCGTACGTCGCGCAGCACGATGCTCGGCGCGCCGCCATCGAGAGGAAAGCGCCAGAGCCGCTGTGTGGAATCGCGCTCGACGCGTACGACGCTGATCGCCTTGCCGTCGGGCATCAGCGCGGCGGAGTACTCGCTTTCCGGCGACGTCATCGTGAAGCGCGCGTGCTGCGCGTTCTCGAAGCGGTAGATGTCCGCCTGACCGTCGCGCACCGAGGTGTAGTACATCGCGGAGCCGACGAACGCGGGTTGATTGTCGTAGCCGGGACGACTCGTGAGGTTCACGAGGCGTGGGCCGCGATGGAGGATGCCGCGCGACAGCTGATACAGATAAATGTCCGTGGATGGAACGGCCGCCTGGGCGGCAGCCTGAGCGGCCGCCGGTGAAGGATTGGTGGTCGTCACCGGTGCCGTCTGCGCACAGGCGGCGAGAAGGACAAGCGCGAGCGCGCTATTTCCCTGCATCGGCAGCCTCCAGTTCCAGGAGCAGCGTCCCCTTCTCGACGGCATTTCCCGCGGACACGAGCACGCGTCGCACGATCCCCGCCGACCCCGCCTTCAGTTCGTTCTCCATCTTCATGGCTTCGATGACCACGAGTCCCTGTCCGGCGCGCACCGCGTCTCCTTCGTTGACATTGATCCGAACCACCAGGCCCGGCATCGGCGCGACGAGCCGTGCTGGGCCGGCTGGCCGGGCGCTGGCGCGCGCCAAGTCGCGCACGGCCTTCGCTCGCTCATCCAGGGCCTCGACATTCAGGCGATACCCGTCGATCGACAGGTCGTAGCGGCCGCGCGCGTCGCCGCGGCGTGCGTGCACACGATGCGTGGCATCGCCGATTCGCAGGACATGCTCATTCGTCTCGCCGACGCGCTCGAGACGCGCGTTCATGGTCGTACCATCGATCGTGAGGCGATCGCCGTCACGCTCCACCTCGAGCTGCGTATCGCCGACGGTGACGTAGTACTTCATCTCAGGCAGCGGGCACGAGCTCGCACACGGTCTCCACGTGCGCCGTCTGCGGAAACATGTCGAAGCCGCGCAACGACGCGATGCGGTAGCCCGCGAGGCGGCGGACGTCGCGCGCCAGCGTTGCCGGATTGCACGACACATACACGAGTGCTCGTGCCGGGCGGACGCTCGTCAGGCTGTCGGTGACTCGGGCGTCGAGTCCCGCGCGCGGTGGATTCACGACGACCAGATCGGCGGGCATCGCCTGCGGCAGCGCGGTTTCGACCGCGGCGGCGATGGCGCGTGATCCTGCCGGCAGACGCGCCGCGCAGACGCGCGCCGCGTCGCGGTCGATCTCGATGGCGGTGACACGGGCGCCCGTCGCGCTGAGCGCGAGCGCGATGTCTCCAGAACCGGCATAGGCGTCGACAGCGGTCGCGGCGCGATGCGACGACGCGATGTCGACAACGTGTTCGCGCAACTTCGTGGCGACGGACGGATTCACCTGCGTGAAGGAGGCGCCCGCGGCGTCCCTGCCCCGCGAGTGAAGCAACCGGCGCGATTTCCCTTGTGGAATCCACCACAGCTCCGTCAGCGCACTCGCGGCCGCGAACAGCTCGGCGTGCGTGCTCCAGCGGGTGGCTCCCTCGAGCGTGAACGCGAAGCCGTCGTCGAGCGCGCGCACCGCACCCCGCAGCTCGACAGCGTCCGGCAGGAGATGCCCGTGTCGCATGATCGTCGCCCATGCCTCGACCACAGGTTCCTGCGTGATCGGGCAGTCGCGCAGCTCGAATACATCGTCGGGAGCATCGAACCGATGCAAGCCCGCGAACCACCGATCGTCGCGCCGGCGAAGAGCGAGCGTCAGCTTGCGCCTGTAACGCCACGGCGTGTCGCTCTCTACCACGTCGGGTGTCTCCACCGCCGCTTTTCCGATGCGCGTGAGCGCGTCCCGGATGATTCCGGCCTTGGCGTCCAGTTGTGCGCGATAGTGGAGATGCTGCACCTGACAGCCGCCGCAGTGATCCATCGTGTAGTGCTCGCACGGCGGTGCCATACGGACCGGTGAGGGCGCGAGCAGTCGGAGCACGCGTCCACGCATCAGCCGGTCGTGGCGCTCCGCGCAGACCCGTACGTCGTCGCCGGGCGCGGTGCGCGGCACAAACACCACCATGCCCTCGTGACGGCCGACGCCGTCCCCACCCGCGGCGATAGAATCGATGCGAAGATCGATCGTCGTGGTCATCGCAATGCTTCCAGTCGTCCGATGCGCGTCCATGCGTCGTCGGCGTCGTCCCCTGCGGCCGGATGCGTTCCGTTTCCGTTCACCGCCGCCGGCGCGCGTCGATCGCGCTCGGCCAGCAGCACCGCGGCGATCGCAGCAACGCGCATGACATCGGCACCGGGCGGCACACCAAGCAGATCAGGCAAGCGGCGCTCGAGCCACTGAATGTCGATGGCGCCGTTCTGAAAATCGGCATCGCTCAGCACGCGCAGATGAAAATCGCGCGACGTCTCGACGCCTTCGATCGACAGCTCGGCGAGCGCGCGCTGCATGCGGGCGATGGCCGCGCCGCGATCAGTGGCCCGGACGATCAGCTTCCCAACCATCGGATCGTAGAACAGGCTCACCGCGCTGCCGGGCTCCACGCCGCCGTCCCAGCGCACGCCGGGTCCGGCCGGCACGCGCATCGCGGTGACGGTTCCGGTGGACGGCAGGAACCCGTTCCCGGGATCCTCGCTCGTGATGCGGCACTCGATCGCCCACCCGCGCGGACTGATGTCGCTCTGCGCGAAAGGCAGCTTCTCACCCGCCGCGATGCGGATCTGCCACTGCACCAGATCGATGCCGGTCACGAGCTCCGTCACGGGATGCTCGACCTGGATGCGCGTGTTCATTTCGAGGAAGTAGAAGGCGCCATTTCGGTCGAGGAGGAACTCGCAGGTGCCGGCGTTGACGTAGCCTGCCGCACGCGCGGCGGCGACCGCGGCGGCGCCCATGCGGGCGCGCAGCTCCGGGCTGACCGCGACGCTCGGGGCCTCCTCGATCATCTTCTGGTGGCGGCGCTGCACCGAGCATTCGCGCTCGCCGAGGTGGAGCATCGTACCGTGCGTGTCACCCAGCACCTGGATTTCCACGTGGCGCGGCCGCTCGATGTATTTCTCCACGTAGACCGCGTCGTCCCCGAAGGCGTTCTTCGCTTCGCGGCGCGCGGACGCCAGCGACGCCTCGAGCTCTCCCTCCTCGCGCACGACGCGCATGCCCTTGCCGCCCCCGCCGGCCGCGGCCTTGAGGAGGATAGGATATCCGAAGTCGGCTGCCACGCGTGCCGCCTCCTTCGCGTCCGCCACGGCGGACGTCGTGCCTGGCACCACCGGCGTGCCGACGGAGATCGCGAGCTGCCGCGCCGCCGTCTTGCTCCCCATCGCAGCAATGGCTTCGGCGGGTGGTCCGATGAACACGAGTCCCGCATCGCGCACCGCCCGCGCGAACCACTCTCGTTCCGACAGGAATCCATAGCCCGGATGGATCGCCTGAGCGCCGACACGACACGCGACGTCGATCATCCGTTGCCCGACGAGGTAGCTCTCAGCGGACGGCGACGGGCCGATATGGACGGATTCGTCCGCGAACCGCGCGTGCGGGGCGTTCGCGTCCGCGTCGCTGTAGACGGCCACCGACTGGATGCCCAGCTCGCGGCACGCGCGGATGACGCGCATCGCGATCTCCCCACGATTCGCGATCAGGACCTTGTCGAACATCAGCACTGCGGAAAACTAGCCCGCCCTTCTAGACTTAGGACACCGTGTCGCCGCCTGATCCGATCGCCCCTCCCGGCTCGTCCGCGTCTCCGGCTCCCCAGACGCAGACGGTGCTCGTCGTCGACGACGACAAGAGCATCTGCCAGATCTATATGGAAGTGCTCTCGGCGCACGGCTATCGAGTGCTCACGGCGTACTCCTGCGGGCAGGCCATGGAGCGCATGGACGAGATCAACGGTGAGGCGCAGGTGCTGGTCGTGGACTTCGGTCTCCCCGATGGCGATGGCGCCGACTTCGTGCGCGACACCACCAAGAAGTACGGTTGGCGTCCCACGCTCTACGTCAGCGGCTGGACCGACGAGTTCTGGCAGCTGGATGACGTACCGGGACGATGGCTCATCATGCGCAAGCCCGTTCCGATTCCGAAGTTGCTCGCGGCGGTGCAATGGCTCGCGCACGGAGGGGACAAACCGAAGGAGCTGGAATGACGTCGGTCCTCGGCATTCACCACGTCACCGCGATCGCGAGCGACCCGCAGCGTAACCTCGACTTCTACGCTGGCCTGCTCGGCCTTCGATTCGTGAAGCGGACGGTGAACTTCGACGATCCGCACACGTATCATTTCTACTTCGGTGACGACGTCGGCCGGCCGGGAAGCATCATGACATTCTTTCCCTGGCCCCGCGCGTTCCGCGGACGCCAGGGTGTGGGTCAAGCGGCGGTCACGTCGTTCGCGATCGCGCCGCGCGCTATCGGGTTCTGGCTGCAGCGGCTGCTGCAGCACGGCGTGAAGTTCGACGGGCCGACCAAGCGCGCCAACGCCGAGCAGGCGATCTCGTTTCGGGATCACGACGGGCTCATGATCGAGCTCGTGGCGCACGAAAGCGCCGAGGCGCGTCCCGTCTGGGGCGGCGCACCGGGCATTCCGGCGTCGGACGCGATCCACGGCTTTCACTCGGTCACCCTGTGGGAGGAAGGCGGCGACGGCACAGAGCGCGTCCTCCTCGACATGCTGGGCTTTCGTCCCGCGACGGAGTCCGACGGGACGCGGCGATACGTGAGCGGAGATGCGGGCGCCGGCACGATCGTCGACGTGCGCTCCGTGGGTGGCTTCGTGGGCGGCCGACCCGGCGCCGGTACGGTGCACCACGTCGCCTTCCGCGCCGCGGATGACGCGGCGCAACTGTCGCTGCGATCGCAGCTCCTGAAGAACGGCTACGATCCCACGCCGGTCATCGACCGCAATTACTTCCACTCCGTGTACTTCCGCGAGCCCGGTGGTGTGTTGTTCGAGCTGGCGACGGACGCACCGGGGTTCACGGTCGACGAACCCGTGGACCAACTCGGCGAGAATCTGCGCCTGCCGGCGCAATTCGAGCGCGCCCGCTCGGAGATCGAAGCAGTGTTGCCCCGCATCCATCTGCCTGGCGCGAACGAGCCTCCCCTCGCTGCCAGTGACGCCGCGTCGGGTCCCGAGGACGTGAGCGGCGATGCCCTCGGCTTCGTGCATCGGTATGTGCCGCCCAAGCCGGGCGCGGAGATGGCCGGCCGGACGACGTTGCTCTTGCTGCACGGCACGGGCGGCGACGAAGACAACCTCATCTCGCTCGGACGCATGCTCCTCCCTGGGGCGGCACTCCTCAGTCCGCGCGGCCAGGTGAACGAAGGTGGCGCGCTGAGGTTCTTCCGGCGTGTCCGAGAAGGCGTGTTCGACCAGGAGGACCTGAGGCGTCGCACGGACGATCTCGCGCGTTTCGTGAACGGAGCGGTCGAGACGTACGGGCTGGATCCCGATGGAATCGTGGCCGTCGGCTTCTCGAATGGCGCCAACATCGCCGGAAGTCTGCTCCTGCGATATCCCGCGCTGCTGAAACGTGCAGTGCTGCTCGCGCCGATGGTCCCCTTCGAGCCCGACGCGATGCCGGACCTGTCCGACGTCGAGGTGTTCATCGGCGCAGGCAAGGCAGACGCGATGGTGCCACCGGAACAGACAAAACGACTCGAGGGACTCCTGCGGCAAGCAGGCGCGGATGTCACCGTATACTGGGAACCCGGTGGGCACGCGATTGCGCCGGCGGAAGTCACCGCCGCGCAACGCTGGCTTGCGGAGCGAGTCACCGTATAGAAGGATGTAGGATGATGTGGCGTCGGACGTTCCTGGTCGCCGGCGCGCTGCTGGTTCCGGCGATCGCGGACGCGCAGACCGTGCGGGGCACCATCGTGGCGGATGCGGACCAGAGCGCGGTTGGCGGCGTCGTGGTCCTGCTCGTCGACAGCAGCGGTGCGACCGTGGCGCGCAGCTTGTCGGACGCATGGGGCGCGTTCCATCTCGCGACTGCGTTGGCGGGCAGCTATCGCCTGCGGACGTTGCGCATCGGGTATCGCCCGGTGACCTCGGCCTCCTTCACGCTGACGGCGGGATCGGAGCGCACCGAACGCCTGTCGCTGCCCGCGCTGCCGGTGTCGCTTGCCGCCGTGAACGTGCGCGGCAGGAGCACGTGCACGCTCGACGCGGACTCGGCGCTGGGGACGTACGCCCTCTGGGAGCAGGCGCGCATGGCGTTCACCGCGACCGATCTGTCGTCGCGCGCCGCCAACATGTACGTCCGGCTGGTGACGTACGACCGCGTGCTCGATCGCTCGAATCGACTGCGAACGGAGCAGGCCGTCGTGCGGTCCGGGCCGTCGTCAAAGCCGTGGGTGTCGCGGCCGGCCAACAGCCTCCACCAATTCGGTTATGTGATCCAGTCGCGCGGCGCGGTGGAATACTCTGCCCCGGACCTCGACGTCCTGCTGTCGCCCGACTTTCAGGAAGATCACTGCTTTCGCGCGGTCGCGACGCGTGACACGAGTGTCATCGGTCTGGAGTTCGAGCCCGCGCCAAACCGCTCGCGGATGCCCGAGATTCGCGGCAGCATCTGGCTGGATCGCGCGACGGCGCAGCTCCGGCGGATGGACTTCGTGTACACGAATACTCCGCACGCGCGGGGAGCGCCGGACGCCGGCGGAGAGATTGCGTTCGTGCGCATGAAGCACGGCGTCTGGGCCATCGCCCAGTGGAACATTCGGATGCCCGTCATGGTGCCGGACGAGATGGTGCCGGTCGGTCCGATCGAACGGGCGTCGATGGCGCCGCCGCTGCGTCTCGCGGAAACGAAGGTGACCGGCGGCGAGCTCGCGCTGGCGGTACAGAACGATGACACGTTGTTGGTGGCCCCGCTGCGCACGTTCTCCGGTGTCGTCGTCGATGCGCAGACCGGCGCGGCGCTGAGTGGTGCGGACGTCGTGTTGCAGGGGACGACGACACGCGCCGTCACGGACGCGTCGGGCCGGTTCAGCGTCGCCGCGATTCCCGGCGATTACAAGGTGCTGCTGAAGCGCTCGGCGTCGGACTCGACTGAGGCACCGTGGCCATTCTCGGTCAGTCTCGCGAGCAGCGCGGACATGATTCGACTGCGTGCGCCGCCCCCTCGCGCGGTGACGCGCGTGGCAACCCTGCCCGTGGCCGTCGACACGCCAGCGGTCCGCGATGCGCTGCACGCGCCGCCATCGGACAGCGGTCGTGCCATCCAGCATCTGCAGCCGGTCGAGGTGTCGGACAAGGCGCCCGTCATTCCCGAGTTCGAGGAGCGCCGGCGCCTCGGCATCGGCCATTTTCTCGCGCGCGCGGACCTCGAGAAGGCGGAGTTTCGCCGGCTCGCCGACGTCCTGGGTGTACTCCCCGGCGTGCGCATCTTCCGCGCACCGGGCGGCCAGGCATGGGTCATCAGCGGGCGTGGCGCGGACGGCGCGGTCACACCGGACGCGTTCAGCCGAGCGCTTGGTGCGCGCCCCGCGTGTTACGTGGACGTGTGGCTCGATGGCATGGCGATGTTCATCGGCTCGAAGACCACCGGTATGCTGTTCGACATCAACACGATTCCCCCGAGCACTCTGGAGGGGGTCGAGTTCTACTCGAGCTCCGGACAGACGCCCATCAAGTTCGCTCGCTACACCAACCAGTGTGGTGTGCTCGTGCTCTGGAGCCGGCAGGGTCCGTAACTGACCTATGGGAGCGCGAGGCGCTCGAGCGCGGTGAAGGAATCGAGGACATAGTCAGCCTGTCGCACGACAGCGTCACGGGTGACGTAGTACGTGAACGCGGCAAAGGCGTCCACGGCGGGGCGTAGCGCCGCGTCGGTCGCGCCGTCGCCAACGGCGAGCGCTGGCCGATGGAGTGAGAGCGCGCGCGCCACTTCCAGCTTTCCCGCCTGCGTAGCAAGCGGTGACTCGGTATCGAAGCCCACGTACTCGCCGGCGGCATCCCACGCCAGCTCCACCGCAAAGAGGTCTTCGCGTGGAATGCCCAGTTCACGCGCCAGAGGCTCGATCGCGCGCCGGATGCCGCCACTGATCAGGAAGAGATGTACGCCAGCGTCCCGCAGTCGCTGGATCACACGGCGCGCCTCCGGCGCCAGAGTACCACGATACTCTTCGCTCAGGGCGGCGATCTCCCGCAGGGTGGGCTTGATCAGCTTGAGGCGCGCTCCGTAGACAGCGTCGAGCGGGATCGCGCCATCCATCGCCTGCTGGGTTAGCCGGGCGCTCTCCAGCGCCACGTTCCCGCCGCGACGTGCGGCCAGCCAGTCGATGCCTTCCAGTCCGCACAACGTGGAGTCGACGTCGAGCACCACGCTCGCGAATCGCCGCGTTGCCGGCGCGCTCAGAGGATGTTCCCCGGCGCCAGAAGGCCGAGTGGATCGAGTTCGTGTTTCACGCTGCGCATCACGCCGATTTGCATTGGCGTGGCCTGCAGCGGCAGCCAGCGTCGCTTGATCTTGCCGATGCCGTGTTCGGCGGACACAGTGCCGCCCGCGGCGATGACATGACGCAAGGTGCTCTCCACGGCGGCTTCGATGCGTTCCAGCTCGTCGACGTCGTGCGCGATGAAATTTTCGTGCGGGTGCCCATTGCCCGCGTGGCCATAGATCACCGGCTGAGCCAGGCCCGCGGCGTCGACGAGCCGTCGCGCCTCGCGAATCGCATCGCCGAGGTTGCGAAATGGAACCGCCCAGTCGGTGGACACCTTGCGACCGCCGTGCGGACGACGCGCGGACCCGCGTTCGTTCATGGTCGCGGGCACGGCGTGGCGCATGCGCCGCGCATCTCTGAGCGCCGCGTCCCCGTCGAACACCAGGAGGTTTCCCACGGCGTGGTGATCCTCCGCGATGGTGAGCCATGCGTCGAGAGGCACGTCGCCCGTCGCGGTCGCCATGTCTTCGACGTACACGAGCGCCGCGGCGCCCGGCGCCCAATCGCGTCCCGAATGATCGCGCGCGATCGCCAGCGCCTGGCCGTCGAAATACTCGATACACCGCGGATGCAGATCCGCCGCCTCGCGAATCGCGATCACGAGCTGGAGGGCGGCGTCTTCGCTCTCGCATGGTATGCCGAGCCCGATGACCTGGGCGGGCAGCGGCGTGAGCGCGAGCTCCGCCTCGACGATGATGCCGAGCGTCCCTTCGCTGCCGATGAACCAGTCGACCGGATCCTGGGCGAAGGCGTAGCCCGCGGTGTTCTTGTCCAGCCCGGATCGGCCGACGCGAGCGACGTCGCCATTCGCGAGCACTACCGTCAGCGATCGCACGTGCGCGCGCGTGGCGCCATACAGCAGCGTGCGCGCGCCGGATGCGTTGCACGCCACCGCGCCGCCGATCGTCACGTCGTCTTCGCTCGTAGGGTCGGGCGCGAAGTGCAGGCCGGTGTCCGCGATCTGCTTGTTGAGGGCACCGAGGAGAACGCCTGGTTGGACGAGCGCCCGCCGTCCGACCACGTCGACGTCGATCACGCGATCCATCGCACGGAGCGACAGCAGCAGGCCCGTGTCCGTGATCGAAGCGCCGGTGGTGCTCGTCTGTCCGCCCGCCGCGGTCACGGGTGTCCGGTCCGCGGTGGCGCGCCGCATGATCTCCTGCACTTCCTCGACGCTCGTGGGCCGCGCGACGGCATCGGGCAGCATCACGAGCCCGGACACATCGGCGGCGTACGACTTCCGTACGTCCGGGTCCGTCGAGAACGTGCTCAGCGGAATGTCACCACGGTGGCGGAGAGCACTTCCGGGAGCGCGAGCAGGTTGCGACGGACGGCCTCGGGCACCACGTCGTCCACCGAGATCGCTGCCAGTGCCTTGCCCCCGCGGGCCACACGCGACTGGTGATAGGACGCGATGTTGATCTTCGCTTCGCCGAGCACGGTGCCCACGCGACCGATCACACCGGGCACGTCATTGTTGGTGAGCACGATCATGTTGCGACGCGGCGGCACGTCGACATGGAACTCGCCGATCCGGATGATGCGTGTCGGCGCGCCCGGGACTGCCACGGCCTCCACGGCGAGATCGTTGTGTCCCGACGTGAGGCACACCTCGAGTGCAGCCGGATGTCCGAGCGCGTCCGATTCCCGTACGGACAGCTCCAGCCCGCGCATCTCGGCGAGCGTGCGAGCGTTGATCAGATTCAGCCGATCGCTCTCGATGACGCCCTCCAGCACCCCGAGCGCCGCGGACGCGAGAATCACGTCGCTGCCGTTCACGATGTCGGGCCCGCACTTGAGCGACACCCGACGCACCTCGCGCTCGTCGCGATCGGCGAGGATGGCTCGGGCGACAGCGGCGGCTCGTCGCGCGGCATCCATCGACGGCTGGAGTTGCTTCCATTCGTCGCGCGGGACGCTCGCGATGTTCAGCGATCGCGACAGCTCGCCGCTCAGCAGCGCGTCGCGCACGGCTTCGGCGACGTCGACCGCGACGTTCTTCTGTGCCTCATACGTGGATGCGCCCATGTGCGGCATGAGCAGGACGTTCGGCGCCGTGCGCAACGGGTGATCGGCCGCGAGCGGCTCTTTCCCATATACGTCCAGCACCGCGCCGGCGACGTGGCCCGAGCTCAGTGACTTCAGGAGCGCCTCGTCGTTGACGATTCCCCCGCGTGCCATGTTCACGACGATGGCGCCGCGTTTGAGCAGGCCCAGCTCGCGTTCGCCGATGATCCCGCGGGTCTCGTCGTTGAGCGGCGTGTGCACCGTCACGATGTCGGCGAGATCGAGCAGCAACTCGAGCTTGGCCGCGCGTCGCACGCGAAGGGCCGCGAAACGATCCTCCGCGATGTACGGATCGTACCCGATCACCTCCATGCCGAACGCGTGCGCCCGGCGCGCGACCTCGGTGCCGATGCGACCGACGCCGACGATGCCAAGCGTCCGTCCCTTCAGCTCCGTGCCCATCAGCTGCGAGCGGTCCCAGCGTCCCTCGCGCATGGACTGCGCCGCCTGCGGGATCTGGCGGATCAATCCGATGAGCGCGCCGAAAAAGAGCTCCGCGACGGCGATCGTGTTCCCCGCCGGCGCGTTGATGACAGCGACGCCGAGCTCCGTGGCCTTGTCGAGATCGACGTTGTCGACGCCGACTCCCGCGCGCCCCACGACCCTGAGCTTCTTGGCGGCGGCGAGCAAATCGGCCGACACGCGCGTCGCGCTGCGTCCCACGAGCGCGTCGTAGTCGCCGATGCGCTTCATCAGCTCGCCGGCGGGCAGCGTCGGCACGACGTCCACCGTGAACTCACGTACGGCGGTGAGGAGCGCCACGCCCTCGGGATCGACTTCGTCTGTTACGAGAATCTTGATCGCCATGGGTGCGCTATACTCAAGCCGTGGGCGTCCTGCTCCGCTTCCTGCTGATCATCCTGGTCTTTGCGCTGGCGGTGTGGCTGATCCACAAGGCGCGCAAGATCGTCGATCGCTGACCCCGAAGTTTACAATGGAATGTTGCCGTGCTTGCGGGGCGGGTTCCTGTCGCGCTTGGTCTTGAGCGTCTCCAGCGCGTCGATGAGCCGGGGCCGCGTGTCGCGCGGGTCGATGATGTCGTCCAGGTAGCCCCGGCCCGCCGCTATATAAGGATGTGCGAATTTCGATCGGTATTCCTCGATCCGCGCGTCCGTCGCCTTCGCCGGATCGCTGCTCGCCTCGATGTCCTTCCGGAACAGAATCTCCACCGCCCCTTTGGGACCCATAACGGCGATTTCGGCGGTCGGCCACGCCACGTTGTAGTCACCGCGGATGTGCTTGGACGACATGACGTCGTAGGCTCCGCCGTACGCTTTGCGCGTGATCACCGTGAGCTTGGGAACCGTCGCCTCGCAGAAGGCATAGAGC
>DATFHG010000058.1:0-16708 GCA_035248725.1 Gemmatimonadaceae bacterium
CCGACGCGTGCCAGCAGCTCGCGGCGTCCGCGCGAAAGCTCAGTGCGCGAGGTCGACGCGGATCGAGCGCCAGTGCCCCTGACGGAAGCGCGCGACGCTGAGCACGCACCGTGTGGTGTGGCCCGTCAGGATCGCGAGCCAGATATGAATCGGCTGCAGCACGCTCATGCGCGAGATCGTGAAGCAGATGCCGAGCGGCACGATGATCTGGGACACGATCGAGATGTACAGTGGGCTCTTGGTGTCGCCCGTGCCCTGCAGACCGCCGGTGTACGTGAGCGCCGTCGTGATCGCGAGACCGGACACGCTCAACACCCGCAGCAGCTGGACGCCGACGTCCACCACGTGTGGATCGTGCATGCCGAAGATCGCCAGCAGCGCCCGCGGAATGAACATGAACAGCAGGCCGATGAAGACGGCCACGCTGAGGCCGAACGTCGCCGCAGTCCGCACGCCGGCCACCGCTCGTTCGGGATTCCCCGCACCGAGATTCTGGCCCGCAACCGCGGCCGCCGCGCCCATGAGCCCCACGCTCGTCCACGTGATGAGCGAGAACAGCTCGGTGTAGCTCACCGCGTACGCCGCCTGCGCGGCGGCGCCCGCCGCGACCGAGCCGATGAACGACAGCAGGAACACGCCGCCGATGTTCATCGCGATCCCCTGGAATCCGGCAGGCAAGCCAAAGCGGAACAGCGCGCGAATGATCGACCAGTCGGGCAGCAGCTTGCGTCCCCGCGGAAACACCACCACCCAGCCGCCGCTCCACAGCTTGTACATCGCATACAGCGCCACGAGCCCCGAGGCGAGGCTGGTCCCCATGGCGGCGCCCTTCGTCCCCTGCGCGGGAATCGGTCCGAGCCCGCGGATCAGGACGACGTTGAACATGATGTTCATCGCCGTGAGCGCGAGGCCGAGCTGCAGCGGCGTTCGCGCGTCGCCCGCTGAGCGCAACGCGCCGCCGAGCATGAAGAACACCAGCTGTCCGCTGGAGAAGACGAACATGATGCGCAGGAATGGCAGTGCTTCAGCCTTGACCGCCGGTGCCGCGTTCACGAAGTCCAGCAGCGCGGGCGCCGCGAAGTAGCCGATGGGCGCCATGATCAGCCACGCGAGCCCCATGGCGGTGAGGAACGCCTGATAGACGGTGCGATCCGCCTTTTCGTGGTCGCCCGCACCCGAGAATCGCGCCACGAGCACGCTCATCCCCGTGAACACCGACGTCATGAACACGATGACCACGAGGAAGATCTGCCAGCTGACGCCGATCGCCGCGTTCCCGGTGAAGCCGACGAAGTTGCCGACGAGGATGTGGTCGATGATCCCCTGCAGCCCGCCGATGATGTTGGTGAGCATCGTCGGCCACGCGAGACGCCACACGGCGGCGCGCAGCGGCCCTTCGACGATGGAGCGGTCGAACTTGCGCCGTTCGATGCCCGCGGCTGGCGTGACAGGCGTCGCGGGAGCGGCTCCCGCGATGGCGGTCGCAGACGCGGCGGTGGGGACGGTGGGAGCGGCCACGCTTCAGTATAAGGACTGCGACGCGGTGGACCAGACTGCGAAATCAGTACGTCGGATCCGACGTCGGATCGGGACGGCGGATCAGCACGGCGGCGGCCGTCTCGTCACGTGCGGGCTCCGTCTCATTGAGTAGAATCAGGGCATGCTCCAGGACCTGCGCTACGCCATTCGCGGCCTGTTGCGCCGCCCGGGCCTCGTCACTGTCACCGTGGTCGCGCTCACCATTGGCATCGCGGCCAATGCGGTGATGTTCGGCATCGTGGACCAGCTGCTCCTCAGTCCTCCGTCCGGCATCGATAACGCGTCCTCGCTCCGAAGGCTGTACTTCCAGGAGCCGTATCAGGGAAAACCATTCTACTCCTCCGCCTCCAGCTTCCCGATGTTGCTGGCACTGCGCGAACAAGTGCCAGCGTTTGCGGATCTCGCGATCATCGGCAGCACGCAGGGTCACACAGGTCACGGCGCTTCAGCGACGCCGATCAACGTGCAGCTCGTGACGCCGAACTTCTTTTCCCTGCTGGGCGTGCATCTCGAGAAGGGACGTGGGTTTGCTCCCGATGAAGACGTTCCACCCACCGGAGCACTCGTCGCCGTGGTAAGCGACGGTTACTGGAGGGTGCAGCTCGGCAGCGCACCGGACGTGCTGGGACATACGCTCGACATCAACGGCAAGCCATTCACGATCATCGGTGTCGCGCCCGCCGGGTTTTCCGGAGTCTACACGTACCGTGTCGACGCATGGGTGCCCGTGAGTACGCTGGCGGCGGAGACATACAGCGCCGACTGGTACAAGACGTTCAACTGGGTGTGGGCGTGGAGCGTTGTGCGCATGAAACCGGGCATCCCGGATGTCCTCGCGCAGCAGCAGGCAACCTCCGTGTTCCTCGCGGAGCGCGAGCGCACGGGCAATAAGGCCGATAGCGCGTCGCGTGTGGTACTGGGCTCGATGATTCCCGCACGCCGACCGAATGGCACATCCGACGAAGCGCGATTGTCGGCGTGGCTGCTCGGCGTGTCGCTGATCGTGCTTCTGATCGCATGCGCGAACGTCGCCAATTTGCTGATCGCGCGCACTCTTCAGCGAAAACGCGAGATCGCTGTCCGACTCGCTCTCGGTGTCACGCGCGTGCGGCTCATGCGGCAGCTACTGACCGAGGCGGCCGTACTGGCGGGTGTTGGCGCGGTCGTAGCGCTGGTCGTATCGCGATGGGCGGCTGCGCTGGTCGAGCACACACTCGTCCCCGATATGGTGTGGAAGGAGAGCCTCGTCGACCATCGTGTGCTCGCCTTCACGACGGTCGCGACGGTAGCATGCGTCCTTTTGGCCGGACTCGCTCCAGCCGTGCAGGGCACACGCACTTCGGTGTCCGAAGGATTGAAGTCGTCCGCACGCTCGGTGGCGGGCGGCGCTGGTCGCCTGCGCTTTGCTCTCCTATCGACCCAGGCGGCCCTGTCACTCGTGCTGCTCGTCGGTGCCGGCCTCTTCGTGAAGAGTCTGCGCAATGTCATGGGACGCGACGTCGGCATTGATCTCGATCGCGTAGCCCACGTCACGGCCGACGTCTCGAGAGCGCAGTTGTCCAAAACACAGATTGCCGAGCTGTGGCGATCTGCGCACGAGCGCGCGAGGCGTGTGCCAGGCGTCGAGCGCGCGACGCTCGTTGCGGGGACGGTGCCGCTGCGATCCGCGCAGGCGACCAACTTCGACGTGCCTGGCGTGCAGCAACCGAACTTCGAGGGCGGCGGGCCATACCTGTCCATGGTGGACGAGGAGTTTTTCCCGACCATGGGAGCGCGAATTATCCGTGGGCGCGGATTGTCGCAGCAAGATCTTCGCACCGGTGCGCGAATCATGGTCGTGAACGAACTGCTCGCGAATGCGTTTTGGCCAGGCGCGAACCCCGTTGGCAGATGCGCGCGCCTGGGCAACGATCAGGCGTGCACGGAGATCGTGGGCGTCGTGCAGACGATCATGTTATTCGGTATGGTGGGCGACGACCGCGCAGTGGCCTACCTCCCGCTCACCCATCCTGCATTCGTCGCAGACGCTCCGCCGCAGGCCATGCTCGTACGCGCGACACACGACGCGTCGGCCATCGTGGTGCCGCTGCGCGCGGCGCTTCAGCACGGGTTGCCCGAGGAAGGCTTCTTGTCCATCGGCTCATTCCGGGACATGGTAGCGCCGCAGCTGAGCACCTGGCGGGTCGGCGCGAGCATGTTCACTCTCTTTGGCGCCATCGCGCTGATCATCGCCGCGGTTGGTCTGTACAGCGTCATGGCGTACTGGGTGTCGCAACGCACGCAGGAGATCGGCGTCCGCATGGCGCTCGGTGCGCAGCGGGGTGACGTCGTGCGGCTCGTCGCCCGTCAGGGCTCGGCGGCGCTGCTCGTTGGCGTCATCCTCGGCGCCGCGGGTGCCTTCGTGGCGTCGCGCTGGGTCACGGGACTGTTGTACGAGACCTCGCCACACGATCCGATCATCTACCTGGGCGCCGCAGTGGTGTTGGCCGCGGCGGGCGTGCTGGCGACCATCGTTCCGGCACGCCGCTCGACGAAAGTGGATCCTGCCGTCGCGCTGAGAGCGGACTGACGGCGACGGGCTTCAAGGCACCACATGCGCAACGACAGGCAGAATCACGCCTGACGTGTGCGACACGCGCACGGTCGCCGGCCTGAAGTCCGACTCCTTCGCCTCGAAGATGCTCGGCACGAACGTCTGCGGATTTCGGTCGATCAGCGGGAACCATGTCGACTGCACCTGCACCATGATCCGGTGCCCCTTCTTGAACGTGTAGCTCTGCGTCCTGAGCGAGTACTTGATGTTCGTCAGGTGGTTCGGCGTCAGCGGCTTCGGCGTGTCGTACGAATCGCGGAAGCGCGTGCGGAACACCTCGTTCGACACCATGAACTCGTAGCCGCCCATGCGCGCCACCGGCATCGAGTCGGGATACACGTCGATCAGCTTCACGATCACGTCGAGATCCGTGCCGGTCGTCGCGAGGTTCAGATCGGCGATCACGTCGCCGGCGATCTCCACGTCGTCCGCGAGCGGTGGCGTCTGATACGTGAGCACGTCCGGCCGATTCTCGACGAAGCGCTGGTCTTCCGTGAGCCAGGTGTACCATCCGCTGCCGCGATCGTCGTACGTCCATTGGATGGGCCGCTGCCTGTACGGGACGGGATGCTTCGGGTCGGAGACGTAGGAGTCGAACGAGCCGGGAGCCGGTAGGCGGGAGGAGGGCGCAGCCGCCGTTTCAGCTCCCGCCTCCCGGCTCCCGCCTCCCGGCTTCTCGAACGACAGACTCCCTCCCGCTCCGAAATACACCTTCCGCGGCGCAACACTTTCGCGCGGCGGCCAGCTGCTCCAGGTCTTCCACACGTTCGACCCGGCCTCGAAGGTGATCGCCTCCGGCTGATGCAGGTCACCCTTGCCCTTCAGGTAATACGCGAAGAACGGCGCCTGGATCTTCTCACGGAAATACTTCGCCGTCGGCATGCCGAAGCTGATGTTGCCGAGTGAGTCGCCTTTGGGGACGTTCCAGCCACCGTGCCGCCACGGGCCGACGACGAGAAAGTTCATGTGCGCCGTGTCGTACTTCTCGCGCTCGAGGTAGATCGCGACGGGCCCGTAGAAGTCTTCCTGGTCCCACCACCCCGCGACGTTCAGCGTCGGCACCGGCGGCGCATTCCTGATGTAAGGGATGATCGTCTGCCGCTTCCAGAATGTGTCGTAGTTCGGATGCGCCACGAAGTCGTTCCACGTGGGGATCTTTCCCTTGAGCACGGCCTTGTTGATGTTCGCCAGCGGTCCGAGCTTCAGATACCAGTCGTACGTGTCGTAGCGGTCGAACTGGAACGGCGTCTGGTTCTTGTCCGTCTCCATCATCGTCGCGTATTCGAAGCCATAGCTCAGCCGGAACGCGCCGTTGTGATGGAAATCGTCGCCGAGGAACATGTCCGCGGGCGACGCCTGTGGTGAAGCGGCTTTCAGCGCTGGATGCGGATCGAGCAACGCCATAGCGGTCGTCCAGCCGTCGTACGACACGCCGAACATTCCGACTCTGCCGTTGTTGTTCGGGACGTTCTTGACGAGCCAGTCGATCGTGTCGTACGCGTCAGTGCTCTCGTCGATCGAGTTGTCATCCCGAGGGCAGCGAGGGATCTGCGCGCACCGCGGCGCCCTCTGCATCACGAACGTCCCTTCGGATCCGTGCCGTCCCCGGATATCCTGGAAGACGAACACGTAGCCGTCCTGCGCCAGCTCGTAGATCGATCCGCCTTCATCGGCCCCGCGAATCGACTCCGCGCCCACACCGTACGGCGTGCGCTTGAACAGGATCGGCAGCGGGCCGGCGGCGTTCCTCGGCGTGAAGATCTCGGTGTTCAACTTCACGCCGTCGCGCATCGGGATCATCACGGTGCGACGGTCGAAGTCGAGTGATGCCTGGCCGTGCGCCGTGGCGGCCAGCAGGAGGCTGAGCGCGACGAGTCGGATCGTTGTCATGGCGCAGAAATTACGCGCGCCAACGCCATGCGCGAGCAGGCGGTCATTGCCGTCACCGAGCGCTCAGAACGCTGCGGCGATCAGGCGCGGGATTTCACCTGGATGACGCCGGATCCGTATCGACTGCCGAAGGTCGCGACAGCGCTGTTTCCCGGGAAGTAGCGCACCTCCTCGACGCCGGCGGGCTGGATGTTGCGCAGCGATTCGATCGGTCCGTATTCCTGGTTGTCCAGGAATACGGTGGGTCTGGGATCGGCCGGGTTGACGAGGGACGTCGTCCCTCGTGAGCGGAAGTACTCGGCGCGCAGTCGCTGCACCACATCGTACATGTCCGCGGCGCCTGTGACGCTCGCGATCTCGTCGCGCGTGATCACGGACCGATTGTGCGACGGCGCGGTGTTCGGTCTCCCCCCACACGCCGTCACGGACAACAGGAACACTGTCATCGCGCCGGAAACGAGCTGCTTCATGGGTCCACCTGGCGGGCTGAACGTTGCATACAATTTTGTGATTTTGCGCAGCGACGGAAAGACCCTCGTCGTCGCATATTCCTGACATCCATACAGGAGGCGTCGGTGCGACTGACTTCGTTGAGCGCGCTCTCACTCATGACATTGGCCAGCGTGGCGGCGGCACAGAAGGCGTCGTCGGATCACGTCAACGCCGCACTCGATCTACCGCGGCAGGTGGACACACTGCGCGCGCGCGGCGTCCCGGAGTCCCAGACACGTCTGGCGATCAACGAGTTCGAGAAGCGCCGCGTGCCCGCCACGGAGTCGCGCAACATCCTGATCGAGACCAACACCGACGCCAAGGCGCACGGCCCCGTAAACAACTTCGGCGCGTTCGTTCAGTCGCAGCTTGCGGCCGGCAAGCGTGGCACATCGCTCGCCGCGGCCATTCGCGCCGAGCACTTGCGACGCGGCAGCAAGGTGCACCCCGTATCAACGGCGAGCAAGCCGAGCAAGGCGAAGGGTCCGTCCGTGAAGCCCGCCGCCACGTCGAAGAAGGCGCCCGCCAAGGTCGTGACGAAGAGCTCGAGCAAGGCGGCCGCGTCGAAGCCGACCGGAAAGCCGGCGCCCGCGGCGAGCGCTTCCGCGAAAGGCAAGGGCTCGTCCAAGTCCGCCACCAAGAAGCCCACGACGCCCCCGACCTCGCGAGGCCGCCCATGAGCATTCGATATGTAGCCGTCGCTGTCGTCACGCTTGCTGTGGCCTGCGGCAAGAGCACCGACAGCCGCGCCGACAGCGCCGGCGCCGTGGCGCCGACCGTCGCCACGACATCAGCGGACGTGAAGACCGCGCTCGCGATCGACAGCGGGATGAAGCAGTCCAGGAACGCGGACTCGGTGCTCAAGGCGCACAACATCACCCAGGCCGGCCTCGACTCCATCATGTACCGCATCGCGGCCGACTCGGGCCTCCGCGCGGAGTACGCCGCAGCTCGTCGCTGATATCCGCGTTCGTGCCCCGCGCGTGGGCGCCGCGCCAAATCCTATGGCGTCAATGCGCGGGCACGATTCAGGTCCCGCCAGCCCACGAGCGTGAAGCCCTGCTGCTTGAGCCACGCCTGGAACTCGGGGCTGCGCACCATGTCGAAGTCCTGTTGACGCCACGCCGCGCCCCAGTCCGGGTGGTCGTACGTCGCGCCGCGCATCTCCGCGTCGTCGTACGCGAGGTGGACGATGACCTGATACACACCCGGCCCCAGCGGCTGGAGCATCTTCTTGTAGGCCGCTTCCCAATTCTCCTTCGACACGCCGGGCTCGATGCCGAGCACGCGATCCACCAGCGCAATGCCGTTCGCCTTGCTCGCCCACGCCGGCGCCTCGGCGCCGCCGCGCATTCCCCGTTTCTCCAACAGCTGCGGCACGTTGTAGTCGCGACCCAGCTTGAGGTAGACGTCGAAAGGCGGCTCGGTCTGGAACAGCGCGCCCATGTGCGAATCCAGGTGGGTGATGTTCACGCCGTGCTTCTTCGCGAAGTCGATCTGCGCGCGCAGCTCGGTGTCCATCTCGGCCGGATTCTCCTTCTGTACGACGTCCGTCTCGAGCGGGAGGTAGCCATCAGCGTCCAGCAGCGACGGTACCGCCGAGCGGCCCGCGATCGGTCCCCAGCGCTCGGTGGTCCACTCACTGTTGAGCGCGAGGTGAATGCCGAGGTCCGCGTTCGGATGCGCGCGCGCCCACTTGGCCACTTCGTCGAACCACGGACACGGCACGAGAATGCTCGCGGACGATACCCAGCCTTTCTCGAGCGCCTCCATCGTGGCCCGGTTCACCGAGTGGTTCATCCCGAAATCGTCGGCGTGGATGATCAGCAGCTTGGCCGAAGCAGGATATCCGAGGCGCTCCTGCACCGTGCGTCCGGCCTGCGCCGTCTGCGCGATGAGTGGAGCGGATGCGAGTGCGAGAGCCGTGGCAGCTGCCAATGCGATTGCGCGATTCATGAACGTCCTGGGTTCGGTGCGAGTGAAGCAGCACACTAGCTTGGCGATCGTCCTCGCACTTCGCCATATCGCCAGATCGTGTACGGCGTTGATCGCGCCTCGGGCATCTCCGGAGCTGTCTTTGCCGGTATGGCGCTATCGGCACGGGTGAAACATCGTAGCTGTGGCGTTTCGTGGGTCCGCTGTATGCCAAGGATGCCGGTAGGTCGACATATATAAAGAAGTACCGAAGAGGTACCGAATGCGACGCACCGTCATCTGCTCGTTGCTCGTCGCGCTTGCGTCGTGTCAGCGTGGCGAAGAGCCGCTCAATCTGAGCGGCACGTGGCGGCTGCAGTTCACTGGCATGCAGTTGGGCTCCGTCGAGTGCGATGTCACGGACATGGATGTCGTCTTCGAGCACGTCGGCACGTCATTGGCGGGCCTGCAGACCGGCACCGCGCACCGCGTCTGCCGCCGCAATGGCGTCCAGATCATCGACAACGTGTTTCAGGGAAACATGATTGCGAACGGCAGCGTGTCCGGGACCACGGTGACGTTCACGCTGGCGGTGGTCCCCGGTTCTACGCTGGCGATGAACAACATCGCGACGGGCGTCGTGAAGGGCGACAGCATCTCGGGCATGGCCGCCTGGCCGGACCAGCAAGGCAGCCTGTCCGTACACGGCGGCTTCAGCGCGACGCGTCAGTAGGCCGCGAGCGCGCGTCGATACGCCTGCGCTTCGAATAGCGTTGGAATGAGCACCTGAAGGGGAAGCGCAATGATCAGCGGTGCCCCGCTGCGCGACGCGATCGCTGCCTCGCCGGCGAGCAGCCCGATGGCCACATCGATCGCCAACTCCGGCAGATATTGCCCGCGCGGATCGGCCTTGAAGTGAACGCCCGTGGCCGCGCCGACGCCGAAGCCCACGGCTGCCCCGAGTGCGGATACGTGCAGCCAGTATCTCGCCTCGGTGTCTTTCTTGCCCAGGAACGCTCCCCCGATTCCTACCATGCCGCCAAGGATCAGCCCCGCGCGCATGAGCTCCTGCTTGTAGCTCGCCGGGACATCGTCGTCATGCATGGACGACAACGGCGGAGCGGAATAGTTCAACCTCTCTTGCGCACTTACCAGCGTCGGCGGCCCGGCGAGCAAGACGGCTGCGGCGACCAATGCGCCTACTGGTTTACTCACATGCTCGATGAATGAGCGCACACTCGAGAATGCGCTCCGGTGCGTCAGAACGCCATACGTACGACGCAATCGCTCCAACCGCGTTCGTATCGACAACTCAATCTGATCTGATCGCGAGCATCGGATCGGTGCGAGTCGCGCGCAGAGCCGGAGCGTAGCTGGCCAGGAGGGTGACGCCGGACAGCACCACGAGCACGGCAGCGAGTGTCCCCGGATCCGCGAACTGCGTCTGGAACAGCATGCTCTGCACGACGCGCACGGACGCATACGCGCCCGCCAGGCCGAGTACCAGACCACCGGCAAGCGACAGCGTCGCCTCGCGCACCACGAGCCGCACCAGTCTCCCGGACGACGCACCGAGCGCGATACGCACGCCCAACTCGCGCCGGCGCTGCTCCACTCCGTACGACACGATGCCGTACAGCCCGACGCACGCGAGGATCAGCGCGGCGAGCGCGAATCCCGCCACGATCATCGTGATGAAGCGGCGCCCCTCATCCACGCCCGCGATGCCCGTGCGCGACACGCTCGGCTTGCCGAAGAACTCGATCCCGGGCTCCACGTCCTTCACGTCCTTCTCGATGATGCGCGTCATCTGCTCCGGCGACGCGGCCCGCACCGAGAACTGCATCCACGGCCACACCTCGAGCGTGTACGGCAGCAACACCTCGGCGTCGACGTCATTCTCCGGCCCGCTCAGACGCGCATCGCCGATGACGCCGATCACCGGCAGCGTGATGGGTTGGCCGAAATCCTTCCGCCCCTGTGACGACCGCCGCACCGTGATGCGCATCCCCAGCGGAGACCCTTGCGGCGCGAGCTGCTGCGCCAGCTTCTCGTTGACCACGAATCCGGACGCGACACGCATGTCGTCGTCGGTGAACCAGCGCCCTGACACCAGCGGCCGGCGCACCGTGCGCAGATACTCCTCCGACACGGGGTGATAGTCCGCCGTGATGCGCGACTCCCCGGCGACGTCCGGGCGGTTCACGGGAATCGGAATCAGTGCGCCGCCCATCGCCGCGGCGGACGTCACGCCCGGCGTGGCCTCGAAGCGATCCAGCAGCCGGCGATACAGACTCGCCGCGGCCGCCGGCTCGGCGTACTGCGGCGACGGCGGCTTGATCGCGAGCTCGATCAACCCATCCGCGTCGTAGCCGAGTGACACAGACGCGACACGACGGAAGCTCTGGAGCAGCAAGCCCGCCCCGATGAGCAGCGTGACGGTGAGCGCGAATTGCAGCGACACGAGCGCATAACGCAGACGTCGCTCGTGCAGATCGCCGCCCGCGGTGCCGCCGCCCGCCTTGAGACGCAGCATCACCGCACCCACGCTCGCACGCAGCGCGGGGAGCGCACCCATGATGAGGGCGGCAATGAGAGCCACGCCGAGCGCGAACGCCACGCCGCGCGAGCCGACGCGCAGTTCGCTCACGAAGGGGATGAACTGCGTGCCCGAATGCCGCGCGTAGCCCACCAGCGCGGCGCCCAGCAGGGTGCCGAGCGCACCGGCCACGATCGCGATCGCGAACGATTCGGCGAAGAGCTGGCGCGCGATGCGCCAGCGGCTGGCGCCGAGCGCGGCACGCACCGCCAGCTCGCGCGACCGCACGTTCGCGCGTACGAGGAACAGGTTGGAGATGTTGACGCACGCGAGCAGCAGCACCAGCGCAACGGCACCGAAGATCATCGTCAGCTGCGCTCGCCGCGTGCCGTAAACCTGGCTCGCCACCGGCTCGATGGCGACGCTGGTCCAGTGCTCCTGCTCCGCCGGATATTCGGCGGCCAGACGTTGCTGCACCGTGCGCATCGCGGCGGCGATCGCGGCCGAGTCGGTACCCGGTTTGAGACGCACGATGGTGCGGCTGTCCACGTGCAGGGCACGCATCGCCAGCTGCGGCATCGTCGCTTCGCGCGGGCCGAGCGCCTCCCACACGGCCGGCATCAGCGTGCCGCCGAAATTCGGGATCGCGAACGCGTGCGGCATCACGCCGATCACCGTCGCGGGCTCACCGTCGAGCCGGATCGTCTTGCCGATGATCGACGGGTCGGCACCGTAGCGCTCCACGAAGAGCGCCCACGAGATGACGGCGACAATGGGCGCGTTCGGTACCTCCTCGTCAGCACCGAAGGTGCGTCCGAGTGCCGCGCGCGAACCGACGACGTCGAAGAAGCCGCGGGAGACGTATGCGACGATCTGGCGGTCCGGGTTGTCGTCGATCTTCACGCCGTCGCCGCGAAGGTACGTCATGCTCTCGACAGCGTTCGAGAACGACGCCGCCTGCGTCTTCCAGTCCCTGAACGTGGGGTACGACGGCACGCGAATCCTGCCGTCCTCACTCACCTCGTAGATGGCGACGAGCTGGTTGGCATCGCGGTACGGCAGACCGCGCAGGACCACGGAGTCGACGACGCTGAAGACGGCCGTCGAGCTGCCGATGCCGAGCGCGAGCGTGATGACCGCGAGTGCCACGAATCCCGGCGAGCGGCGCAGGCTGCGGAGCGCATAGCGTACGTCCTGCGCCAGCGCGTCGATCGCGCGTGTGCCGGCGGCGTAGCGCACCTCTTCCTTGATGTAGGTAGGGTTGCCGAAGGTGCGCCGCGCGTCGATCGCGGCGGCGGTCGTCGAGCTCCCCGCGCGCACCCGATGCTCGGCGTCCAGCGACATGTGGAAGCGCATCTCGTCGTCCACTTCCTGCGCGTACTGTTCGCCGCGCAGCAGCACGCGCAGCCGGTGCAGCAACCCTCGCAGTGCCGCCATGGTCAGGCGCGCTCCATGACGCGCGCGATCGCGGCCAGCACGTTGTCGAACGCCGAGATCTCCTGGCCCAGCGTCTTGCGGCCCGCGGCGGTGATGGTGTAGTAGCGCGCTTTGCGTCCCGTGGGGGACTCACCCCATTTGGCCGTGACCAGCCCCTTGGCGAGCAGCCGCTCGAGGGCGGGATAGAGCGAGCCCTGCTCCACGATGAGCACGTCGCGCGAGCGGTCCGCGATGTGTTTGGAGATGGCGTAGCCGTGCATCGGCTGGATGGTGAGCGTCTGGAGGATGAGCATCTCCAGCGTGCCGGGCACGAGGTCGGTGTTGCTGCGTGTCATGGGATAGGTAGAGGGTCGACATATGATAGTAGGATTGTCTACATATGCGCAAGAAGGGAGAGGCGCGTGCGACTGAAACAGCCATTCCGCTGCTGCCGTATGGGTACGCCATAGAAGGCACTCCCCCTCCTCGTGGACCATGACCCAACCAGCCACCGCACCCTTCGACCCGCGGATCCTGCAGCGCTACGCCCGCGTCGCCGGCGTCGCCATGCTCCTCACCATGATCTTCGGCTTCCTCGGCGAGATGTACCTGCCGGGACAGCTGGTCGTGGCGGGAGACGCGACCGCCACCGCGGCCCGCATCTCGGGCAATCCCCTCCTTTTCCGGCTGACGTTCGGCGCCTATCTCGTGGAAGGCATCTGCGACGTCGCCCTCTGCCTCCTGTTCTACGTGCTCCTCGAGCCGGTGAACCGCAGGCTCGCCTTGCTCAGCGCGTTCTTCGGCATCGCGTCCATGGTCACGTACGCCATGTCCGAGGCGAGCTTCTACAGCGCGTCGCTGGTGCTGCGCGAGACGCATGGCATGGCCGCGTTCACACCCGATCAGCGCAACGCGATGGCACTCCTTGGCGTGCGCATCTCGGCGACGATCGCGTGGCTCTTCCTCAGCCTGTACGCCATCGCGTCGATGTTGCGCGGCTACCTCATCATGCGTTCGGCGTATCTGCCACGCTGGATCGGCGTGCTGCTCATGATCGGCGGCGCCGGATTCATGCTGCGCTCGGCGACGTTCCTGCTGGCGCCCGCCTACAGCTCCGGCCTGTTGCTCGCTCCCATGGCACTCGCGGGGATTCCGCTCACGCTCTGGCTGCTCCTGCGGGGGGTGGACACATCGCGCGTTCCGGCAGCCGCTTAGAGTCGGGCGGCGATATGTTACGCCGTGCGCACGATCCTCTTTCTCGCTCTGCTCGCGTTGCCTGTCGGCGCGAGCGCACAACGCATCGTCATCCACAAGGAACGCCTCAGCCACTTCACGCTGGACTCCAGCGTGTACGTCGCGCGCGTCTCCGGCTCCGGTCGCAAGCGCACCGCTGAATTCCACGCGATCGCCACGTTCCGGAACATCACGTCCGATACGCTCTTCCTCGGCCGATGCTTTCCGGACAGCAAGGCGCCCAAGTTCAATGTGTTTCCCGCCACCGCCGACACGACGGTGTCCGCGTACGCAGAGACGTGGGCGTGTGTCGGCCACGACCAGCAATTCGCCGTCGCGCCGGGCGCCTCGCGTGTGGACACGCTCGACATTCGCGGGCCCAACCGGTGGGGCCGCAACCACTCTCCGGTCGGGGTGCTGGCAGGAGAATTCCGGTTGTACTACGATGTGCGCCGATGCCGAGGCGACGGGTACTGCCCCACTCCACCCGAGGACTCGCTGGAGTTCTCCGAGCCCTTCGACGTGCGGCTACCCTGACGGTCCGGGCGCGGCCCTGCGTGGTCGCCGCGCCTCTTCTCGTTGTGTTGTCCGCGTGCAGCAAGTCGCGCGGCTTCCACTCGCAGACCGAGATCATGGAGCGCATCGAGCTGCGCGACGCGTGGCTCGGCGTACTGGCACCCGTCGCGATCGCGATGCTGCTCGTGCTGGTGCTCCTGGTTCTTCGGCAGCGCCGCAAGGGCAGCACCGGTCTCGATCCTCTGTTTCGCCGCTACGACGTCGCCGGGTGGTGGCGCCAGCGGATGGCAACCCGGATGGCCGTGCGAATGGCAGCGCGCCAGCGTGCGCGCGTCGAGCGCGAAGAACTGCAGGAGGAGAGGACCATCCGTCGGCGTGCGCTCGCCAACATGACGGCAGCCGCCAGGGATGCGCGCCGAGAGCGCGCGCGGATCGAGCAACTCGAGCAGGAGGAGGCCGACGCCAGGGTTGCCGCCGCTGAAGAGGCGCGCAGTGCGCAGGCGGCTGCGCAGGAAGCCGAGCGTCTGTCGCACAAGATCGTCGCGCGAGACGGCACGACGGTGCTCCTGCAGGCCAGCCAGTACGTTCGCGTGAAGACGTCGAGCGCCGTGCACTCAGGACCGCTGTACGATCTCTCCGACGAGGGGCTGACCGTCGCCGACTGGTGGAAGCCGGAGACGCCGCACATTCCGTGGGAACAGATCCGCGCGATCAGCGTGCGACACGGACGCGAGCGGCAGTGGTGGATTCCGATGACAGGCGGCATCGTCGGCGGCGGCCTGCTGGGAACGTGCGGATGGTTCCTGGACGAGCTTGGGAGGTCGACGTCGGGCCGAGCGCCGGACAATCCGCTCACGCCCTACGGGCTCTCGATCGGCCTGCTCGTGGGCGGATTGCTCGGCATGCTGATCATGTACTCGATCCCCGGTCCGCGCTGGCGTGCGCTCATCCAGCTCCCTGCCGATGCGCCACCGCTGAGCATGGCGACGCTCGCGACGCGCGTGACGAAATCGCCGACACCGATGGGCGGCGGGGCCGAGGTGGGCTACGAGCTGATCGCGCAGATCGTGCTCGTGTTCGTCGTCCTCGGCACCTGCGCGATCTTCAGCCGCTAGACCTCACGGATGGACTTGCGATGCGTTCACGTTGGCGTCCATAATCGGCGCTCACACTGCCACTCAGGGACTCCGATGCGGCTATTGCTGGTTGCGCTGATGGTCGTCGCTCCCACTGTGCACGCGCAGAATTCTGCCGCGGCACTCGACGCGCTCAACGCGCGCATCGTGCAGGCGTATCGCGACCACGATCCCGTCGCTTACGGAAAGCTGTACACCGACAGCGCGGTGTTCGAGTGGTCCGGCATGACCATGCGCGGCCGCGACGCCATGGTGCAGATGGCGCGCGACAATTGGGCTCAGCTCAAGGCGATGGACCTCAAGCTCATCGTGTCGGAGCGCGCGCTCGCCGGCGACCGCGCGACCGAGTTCGGCGCGTTCGAGCAGTCATGGGCCGGCGACAGCGGCCGTCGCAACATCGAGTACGGCCGCTACGTCGAGCTCCTCGCGCGCCAGCCCAATGGGGAGTGGCGCATCCAACGCTTCCTCGGGTTCGAGGACTCGACGCGCGTTCGCTGATCTACTGCATTTTGGCGCCCAGGAACATGATGTGCGCCTTGGGCGTGCCGGGAAACATGATCCACGGATCTTTCCGGCTCGGCTTCGCCGAGATGCCCGTGGATTCTTCGGTGGCGAACGGGATGTAGGTGACGTAGAGCGCGGTGCCGCCATGGACCGTCGACGTCTTAGCGTCGAACGTGCCGCCGAAGATCTGATACAGCATCGATGGCTGCGTCGGCATGGTGAGCTTGCCCTCGCGCGCCTCGGCGAAACGCACCGAGTCCACCTGGTCGCCCTTGATGCCCTGCGCGCGTAACTCGCGCCCGCGCGCCATGAACGGCTCCATGCCTTTCTGGTAGCACGCCGAGTGGAAGTCTTTCGCGGTGGGATTCGGTGCCAGACAAATCATGCCATTGGTCCCTTCGCGCAGCGTCACGAGCGGCTGTCCGATGGCCGAGTAGCCGAGCACCGTCGCGCCCTCGCGCATGTGCGCGGGTAATGCCGTCACCGCCTCGGCGATCTGTCGTGCCGCCGATGAGAGTCGTGGCGCGCGCTGTTGCGAGCTGAGCGTGGATACGGCGATCAGCGGGATTGCGCACACCGCGATTGAGAAACGAAACATAGACGCTCGCAGAAGTGATATTGTCCGGGCCGCGAACTACCTGTTCCGAATTGCCGAATGATCAGAATTTGCGCGAAGTCGCTGGCGTGGTCCATCTCTCCACTCATCCTGGCGTGCGCACCCGCGACGCCGCACACCGGTGACGGTCCGGCCGCCGACGAGCGCCCGCGAGTGGTGGTGACGACCGATCCGGAGCTCGATGACTCCAACTCGCTCGTTCGCTACCTGCTCTTCAGCACGGACTTCCGCACCGAAGGGCTCATCTACGCCAGCAGCCAGTTCCATTGGAAAGGCGACGGCACCGGTCGCACGTTCTCGCGCCCCAATCGCGAGTACAA
>DATFHG010000059.1:0-9905 GCA_035248725.1 Gemmatimonadaceae bacterium
CGAACCCGTCGCCGGCGGTGACCTGCTCGTCCTCTACGACCTGCGCGGCGCGGAGGCGGAGCTGCGATCGCTCGTGGCGTCGCGCGCGGGAGGGCGTGTGGTCGCGCTTGTGACGCCGCGTCAGATCGCGTCGCTGCGCCGCATTGCCGGCGGCACGGTGTCGCCGCTCGTGTTGCCGGAGGCCGCCGAGCGCGCGCGCACGCGCGAGGAAGCGCTCCGCGACGAGCTGCGTGCGACGCTCGAAGCGGGGCAGTTCTCGCGCGAGCTGCTGACGCTCGAGCCACTGCTCGACGACTACGAAGGCGCGGAGGTTGCCGCGGCCGCCATCCGGCTGCTCGAATCGGAGCGCGCCCGTGCTGCCGCACCAGCACTTCCCGCCGGTGTGCCGAAAGCCGTCACGCGACTGTACCTGAACGTCGGATCGATGGACAACGTGCGCCCCGGCGATCTCGTGGGAGCCATCACCAACGAGGCGGGCGTGTCGCGCGCCGAGCTCGGTCGCGTGGATGTGCGCGAGCGCCACTCCACCGTGGAAGTCGCGACACCGATCGCGAATGCCGTCGTCGCGAAGATCACCGGCGTCACCGTGCGCGGTCGCCGCGTCATCGCGCGCGTCGATGAGGGCCCCGATCGCCGCGAGCGGCCGGATCGCGGCGAGCGCAGCACCCGCGAGCGGCCTGACCGGGGCGATCGGGGTGACCGCGGTGGGCGTGGCGACCGGTCCGGGCGTCCGCCACGGCGCGAAACGTCTGCGCGGGGGCGGCGCGAGCGATGATCTCGGACATGCCCGTTCCATCCAGCGGCGGATGGATCGAGGTCGTGAGCGGCGTGATGTTCAGCGGCAAGAGTGAGGAGCTCATCCGGCGCGTGCGGCGCGCCGTCATCGCGCGCAAGCGCGTGCAGGTGTTCAAGTCGCACCTCGACGCGCGCTACGCGGGCATCTACCAGGTGTCCAGCCACGACGGTCGCACCGTCGAAGCCGTTCCCGTCGACACCACGGAGCAAATCGCGAACGCGGTCCGCCCCGACACGCAGGTGGTGGGCATCGACGAAGCGCAGTTCCTCGACATGGGTATCGTGGATCTCGCGACGTCGCTCGCGCAGCGCGGCTTGCGCGTCATCGTCGCCGGCACCGACATGGACTTCCGGGGCGAGCCGTTCGGTGCGATGCCGCATCTCATGGCGATCGCGGAGATGGTCGACAAGCTGCACGCGATCTGCGTCGTCTGCGGCGGCCCCGCCAGCCGCAACCAGCGACTCATCGGCGGCAGGCCGGCGCGCTACGACTCGCCGACCATCATGGTCGGCGGCAGCGAATCGTACGAGGCCCGTTGTCGCGCGTGTCACAAGGTGCCACGCCGCGACGAGGATCAGGTGCCGATGCCCTTGGCGTAGGCGAGGTGCAGGAACTCCTCGCGCGTCTTGGGATCGTCGCGGAATCCGCCACGCAGCGCGCTCGTGATCGTGCGCGAGTTCTGCTTCTCGACGCCGCGCATCATCATGCACAGGTGGTACGCCTCGATCACGACGCCGACTCCGCTGGGCTTCAGTACGTCGTCGATCGCGCTTGCGATCTCCTCCGTCAGGCGCTCCTGCACCTGGAGCCGCCGCGCAAAGACATCCACGATGCGGGGAATCTTCGAGAGCCCGACGATGTGGCCGTTCGGGATGTACGCGACGTGCGCACGACCGAAGAACGGCAGCATGTGGTGCTCGCAGAGCGAGTACAGCTCGATGTCGCGCACCATCACCATGTTGCGATGGCCTTCCGACGCAAAGATGCCGGTGCCGACCACATCCTCGACGCACGTCCGGTAGCCCTGCGTCAACCAGCGCAGACTCTTGGCGACGCGCTTGGGGGTGTCCCGCAGCCCCTCGCGCTCCGGGTCTTCATCAATCAGCTCGAGCTGGCGTCGAATCAGCGCCTCGAACTCCGGATTCCTACGCTCGAGGCCGTCACCCGCGGCTAGGATGTCGTTCGGGGATTCTCCGTCGAGCGCGTCGCCACCGCGCATCCGCTGCGCACGCGCGATCGTCGATCGCTGGTTCGTTCCGTTTCCACGCTGCTTTGCTCGCATACTCACCCGTTTTTCATGTTCGCGCGTTGACGCATTCGCGCACTGTCCGTAGCTTGGCGACCCCGGAGCATAAGTCAACGGCTTGCTGCGGAAATGGGGGCGTCATGCTTCTCGTCGGACTCACAGGCAACATCGCCAGCGGTAAATCGACGGTCGCGCAACTGCTGTCGGAACGCGGCGCGACGATCATCGACGCCGACGTACTCTCGCGTCGGGCGGTCGAGCGCGGCACACGCGCGTTCGATGCCATCGTGCACCGCTGGGGCACCTCCGTGCTGGAGCCGGACGGGCACCTGAATCGCGCGGCGCTGCGCCGCGTCGTCTTCGGCAACGCCAAAGAGCTGGAGGCGCTGAACGAAATCGTGCACCCCGAAGTGGAGCGACTGCGTGAGATCCGCATCGATGAGGCGCGCGGCCGCGGCGATCGCGTGGTAGTGTGCGACATCCCGCTGCTCTTCGAGAAGAAGATGGCCGACCGGTTCGAGCGCATCGTCCTCGTCGACGCGCCGCGTCCCCTGCGCCTCGAGCGACTCGTGCTCGACCGCGGTCTGCGCGAGACCGAGGCCATGGACATGATTGCGGCACAGATGCCAGCCGAGCTCAAGCGCGCGCGCGCGGATTTCGTCATCGACAACTCGGGGACACTGACACAGCTCGAGAAGCGGGTCACGGAGGTCTGGGCCGCCTTGCTGCAGGAAGCGGAGTCGCGGGAACACGCGGGCGTTTAGAGTTATGAGCTCGGAGTTGGGAGTCGGGAGCGCTGTCACTCCCACCCGTCGCTCCCAGCTCGCAACTCCCAACTCGCAACGACAATGGCCGAGATCCCCAAAGACCTGCTCTACACCGAGGACCACGAGTACCTGAAGCCCACGAAAGATCCCAACGTGGTCTTCGTCGGTATCACCGACTACGCGCAGGGCGAGCTCGGCGACATCGTGTACCTGGAGCTGCCTTCCGTCGGGGCGAAGTTCGAGAAGCACGATGTCTTCGGCACCATTGAAGCGGTAAAGGCGGTGTCGGAGCTCTTCTCACCCGTCGCGGGGGAGATCCTCGAGGTGAATGCGCGGCTCGAGAAGGAACCACAACTGGTGAACTCGGCGCCCTACGACGACGGCTGGATGGTGAAGCTCAAGCTCACCGATCCGTCACAGCGAAAAGGCCTGCTCGACGCAGGAGCGTACGCGGCGCACGTCGGCCAGTAGTCAGCCGACGACGGCCTCCGCGTACGCGTCCGTGGGCAGGCACGAACACACGAGATTGCGATCGCCGTAGGCGGACTCCACGCGTCCTACCGTCGGCCAGAATTTCGTGTCGCGGACCCAGTCGACGGGAAAGGCTGCCTGTTCGCGCGAGTACGGATGCGGCCAGGTATCGCTCACCACGCGACGTACCGGATGTGGTGAGTTCTTGAGCACGTTGTCTTTCCTGTCCGCCGTACCGCTCTCGACCTCGCGAATCTCTTCGCGGATCTGAATCAGCGCATCACAGAAGCGATCCAGCTCCGCCTTCGGCTCGCTCTCGGTGGGCTCGATCATCAGCGTGCCGGCGACCGGGAACGAGACGGTCGGCGCGTGGAACCCATAGTCCATCAGGCGCTTGGCGATGTCTTCCACCTCGATGCCCGCGCTTGCCTTGAACGCGCGCGGATCGACGATGCACTCGTGCGCGACCAGCCCGCTCTTTCCCTTGTACAGCACCGGGTATGTCGACTCCAGACGCCTGGCGATGTAGTTGGCGTTGAGGATGGCCATCTTCGTCGCCAGCGTGAGTCCTTCTCCGCCCATCATGTCGATGTACATCATTGAGATCGGCAGGATGGACGCGCTTCCCCACGGCGCCGCCGACACCGCGCCCGCATGACCGGAGAGCTTCACCACGGAATGACCCGGCAGATGTTCGACGAGGTGCTTCGCGACGCCGATCGGCCCCATGCCGGGCCCGCCGCCGCCGTGTGGAATGCAGAAGGTCTTGTGCAGGTTCAGGTGGCAGACGTCCGCGCCGATATCGCCGGGGCGGGACAATCCCACCATCGCGTTCATGTTCGCGCCGTCCAGGTAGACCTGGCCGCCGTGCTCGTGCACGATCGCGCAGATGTCGATGATGCCTTCCTCGAACACGCCGTGCGTCGACGGATACGTGACCATCAGCGCGCCGAGGTTTTTCGCGTGCGCGGCGGCTTTCGCTCGCAGGTCGGGTACGTCGATGTTGCCGTGCGCGTCCGTTGTCACGACGACGACTCGCATGCCCGCCATCACCGCACTCGCGGGATTCGTCCCATGCGCTGACTGCGGGATGAGGCAGACGTCGCGATGGGTTTCACCGCGGGCTTCGTGATACGCGCGGATCGTCAGCAATCCTGCGTACTCGCCCTGTGAACCCGCGTTCGGCTGCAGCGACACGGCGGCGAAGCCCGTGATCTCCTTCAGCGCGTTCTCGAGGCGCGTGAACAGTTCCTGATAGCCCTTCAGCTGTTCGATGGGCGCGAACGGATGCGGCTTCGCGAACTCCGGCCACGTGATCGGGAACATCTCGGCAGTCGCGTTCAGCTTCATCGTGCACGAGCCGAGCGGAATCATCGAATGCGTGAGGGAGAGATCACGCGACTCGAGTTTCCGCATGTAACGCAGCATCTCGGTCTCGGACCGATGCGTGTTGAAGACCGGGTGGGTCAGAAATGCGCTCGTGCGTGCGAAGCGTTCGTCGTATCGGTCGTCCACGTCGGCGAGCACGGCCGCGACGCCGGGGGCCTGCCGTTTCTCGCCCGCGAAGACGGAGAGCAGATCGGCGAGGTCGGCATCCGTCACCGTCTCATCGAGCGCGACGCACACGGCGTCGTCGCTGAGCTGCCGGATGTTGATCTTCTTCGCGCGGGCGCGTCCGACGATCGACGCGGCCAGGCCCTTGCCCACCTCGATGCGCACAGTATCGAAGAAGACTTCGTGCTGCACCGTGTAACCGAGCTGCTCGGCGCCGCGCGCGAGACCCTCCGCGTAGCGATGAACGCGTCGCGCCGTCGCGACAATGCCTTCCGGACCATGATAGACCGCGTACATGCCCGCGATCACCGCGAGCAGCACCTGCGCGGTGCACACATTGCTGGTCGCCTTTTCGCGGCGGATGTGCTGCTCGCGCGTCTGCAGCGCCATGCGCAACGCGGGGCGGCCGTCGGCATCTCGCGAGACGCCGATGATGCGTCCGGGAAGTGAGCGCTTGAACTCGTCGCGCGTCGCGAAGAATGCGGCGTGTGGACCGCCGAATCCCATCGGCACACCGAAGCGTTGCGAGTTGCCCACCACGACGTCGGCGCCCCATTCGCCCGGCGGTGTGAGCACCGCGAGGCTCAACAGATCGGCCGCGACGGTGACCATCGCACCGGCTGCGTGCGCGCGCTCGCAGAACTCGCGATAGTCCACCACCGCTCCATCCGTGGTCGGGTACTGCACCAGCGCTCCGAAGGTGCGCTCGTCGAACCGGTAGCTGCGCCAATCGCCGACGATCACCTCCCAGCCGCGCGCCGCCGCGCGCGTGCGAACGACGTCGATGTTCTGCGGGTGGCATTCGCTCGAGACGAAGAAGGCCGTGCGTCCATCGCCTTTCACGGCGTGCGAGAGTGCGAGCGCCTCCGCCGCGGCCGTCGCTTCGTCGAGCAGCGACGCATTGGCGATCTCCATCGCGGTCAGGTCCATCACCATCGTCTGGAAATTCAGCAGCGCTTCCAGCCGGCCCTGCGCGATCTCGGCCTGGTACGGCGTGTAGGCGGTGTACCAACCGGGATTCTCGAGGATGTTGCGCTGAATCACCGGCGGGGTGATGCAATCGTGGTACCCCATGCCGAGGTACGACCGGTACAGGTCGTTGCGCTGCGCCATCTGCCGCATCCGCGCGAGTGCCTCGTATTCACTCAAACCGTGCGGCAGCGACAGCGGATGCTTCATGCGGATTCGTCGCGGTACGGCCTCGTCGATCATGTCGTCGAGACTGTCGTAGCCCACCAGGCGCAGCATCGCCTGAACGTCGTCCGGCCGCGGCCCGATGTGCCGCGCGGCAAATCCCTCGGCGGCCCTGGTGGCCGCGGGAGTGGTAGCGGTCATGCGATGAAAGTTATGCTTCCGTCAATGCGCTGGCTCAGTTTCGTGTCCCCGCCCGCGGACGCCGCGTGGAACATGGCGCTGGACGAAGCGCTGATGCGCCGCGCCGCCCGCAGCGGCCAGGCGGTGCTCCGCGTGTATGGATGGACGCAGCCCACCCTGTCACTCGGCCGAAACCAGCGCGCTCGCGATTGCTACGACCTGGAGGCAGCGCGCGTTGCTGGCGTCGGCTTCGTGCGACGTCCCACAGGAGGACGCGCCCTGCTGCACGATCGCGAGATCACCTACAGCGTGACGCTGCCGGCCGACAGCGCGCACGCGGCGCGTGAGGCCTACCACTTCATTAATACGGTATTGGTGGACGGCCTGCGGAGCCTGGGCGTGCCTGCCCAGCTCTCCACGGGTTCGACGGCCCTGCTCCCGGGCGTACGTCCCTGCTTCGACGTGCCCGCCGAGCGCGAGATCGCCGTCGGCGCGCGAAAGCTGGTCGGCAGCGCTCAGTGGCGACACGCCGGAGCGCTTCTGCAGCACGGGTCCATCCTCATCCATGATGATCAACGCATCGCGAACGAGCTGTTGCGGGTTCCCGGGGCCGCCAATCCGCCCGCTGCGGCGACCCTCGCGGAGGCATTGGGCCGGGAACCGACGCTCGCGGAGGTCGCAGACGCCCTCGTCACAGCGCTGCGGAGCCGCGTGAACGCCGACGTTGCGCCGTTCGTCATGGAGGCACAGGTCGAGTGTGACGCTGTTGCCGGGCGTGCGCTATATCACGACGACGCATGGACGTGGCGACGCTGAATCGCTTGACGGTTCTCGGCGACTTCATATCCTAGTCGCGATGAATACGTCTCGATGGCTGTGCGGGCTGGCGCTGGCGTCAGCCTTCGGGTGTTCCGACCGCCCGGGCGCCGCGGGTACCGCGAGTGGCGACGTTGGCGGCACGCTGATCATCACGCAGCCGGGAGCCGAGCCAACTCCGCTGTTTCCGCCGTTCTCGGACGACGAGGTGTCGCGCATGATCGTGGACCAGATCTACGATCGCCTCGCGACCATCCCGAAATCCCTCAACACTCTGGGTGACGCCGGATGGGAGCCACGACTCGCGAAGAGCTGGGCATGGTCGCGCGACTCCTTGTCCATCGCATTCAACCTCGATCCGCGCGCGCGCTGGCATGACGGCCGGCCCGTACGCGCGAGCGACGTCGTCTTCAGCTTCGCGCTGGTGAAGGATCCGCAGACCGGCACGCAGCTGACACCCGTGGTCGCCAACATCGATTCGGTGACGTTGCGCGACTCCCTGACTGCCGTTGCGTGGTTCCATCGTCGGACGCCGGAGCAATTCTACGATTTCGCGTATCAGGTCTACATCCTTCCGGAGCACGTGCTCAAGGACGTTCCACGGGCGACGCTGCGCACCTCCGATGTGATCCGCCGGCCGGTGGGAACGGGACGGTTTCGGTTTGTCCAGTGGGTGCCTAGCCAGCGCATCGAGATCATCGCGGATACGGGAAATTTTCGCGGCCGGGCGAAGCTGGATCGAGTGCTGGTATCGTTCGCCACGGATCCTGGAGTATCGATCACTCAGCTTCTTACCGGCCAGGCCGATTTCATGTCGAACGTGCCGATCCCGCTGCTTCCGCGCGTGGACAGCTCGCCCAACTTGCGTATCCTGCGCTACGGCGGCTCTGGCTTCTCGTATCTGGGGCTGAACCTGCGCGACGCGAAGGGCGGGACCGCACCCCATCCCATCTTTTCGGATCGTCGTGTGCGCCGTGCGATCGCCATGTCCCTGGATCGCCAAGGCATGCTAAAGAACGTGTTCGACACGCTGGGAGTACTCGGCCTCGGCCCGTTCGCGAGAGCGCTCATGGATACGACGGTCACGCAGCCAAAATTCGATCGCGCCGCCGCCGCCGCGCTGCTCGATTCCGCGGGGTGGCGCATGGGTCCCGACAGCGTGCGCGTGAAGAACGGCCGACGGCTCACCTTCGCCGTGCTCACGCCGACGTCGAGCTCCTTCCGCATGCGGTACGCCGTGCTGATCCAGGAACAGCTCAAGGCGGTCGGCATCCACGTCGAGATCGATCCCGTGGACATCAACAACTTCGTGAACCGCACGATGGAGCATCAATTCGATGCCGCCTTGTTCGGCACGGGGTCCGACCCGTCACGCTCGAGCATCAAGCAGAACTGGGGCACCGAGGGAATCGCGAAGGGTGGCCAGAACGCCATCGGATACTCGAACCGCGCGTTCGACGCGATGGTGGACAGCGCGACCACGACGTTCGATAAGCGTCGCTCCGATGCGCTGTACCATCGCGCATTCCAGACGCTTGTCGACGATGCTCCGGCCGTCTTTCTGTACGACATCGCGAACCTCGCTGGCGTGCACAAGCGCGTGCGCGTGCAGGATCTCCGCGCCGAAGCGTGGTGGACGACGCTCCCGGACTGGTGGATCCCGGCCGGCGAGCGGATCGAACGCGATCGCATCGGTCTGCGATCGGCCCAGCAGTAGCGCGTGCGGCGCGTCGTCGCCGTCCGCCTCCTTCACGCGGTCGTCGTCTTGTTCCTCGTGGCGACGGCCGCGTTCTTCTTGATCCACGCGGCGCCCGGCGATCCGTTCTCGTTCGAGAACGATCGCATTCCCGCGGAGATCCGCGACGCGTGGCGGCGTCGCTACGGCTACGATCGGCCGCTCGTCGAGCAGTACGGTCGCTACCTCGTGAGCGTCGCGCGGGGCGACTTCGGCTACTCGCATTCGCTCCATGTGCCCGTGCGGGAAGCCATCGCCGAACGGCTCCCCCGCACCGTACTCCTCATGGGACTCTCGCTCGTGCTCAGCTTCGGCATCGCGATCCGACTCGGCGTCTACGAGGTGCGGCATCGGCGCGAACGCCGCGCGCGCGTCGCCAACGGCGCGTCGTTGCTTATGTATTCCGTGCCGGACTTCTGGCTGGCGCTCGTTCTGCTGCTCACGTTCGCGTACTGGCTGCCCGTGCTGCCCGCCGGCCAGATGGTGGATACGCTGCACGATTACATGACTCCGGGACGCGCCGTGTGGGATCGCGTGCGCCATCTGGTGCTGCCGCTCGCGGCGCTCACGTTGCAGCTCACGGCCATGCTCGTGCGCTACCAGCGCAGCGCATTGCTCGAGGTACTGCCGGCGGACTACGTGCGCACCGCACGCGCCAAGGGCACCGACGAACGCGCCGTGATCGGGCGCCACGCCCTGCGCAACGCGCTGCTTCCCATGATCACCTTGGCCGGCGTCGCCCTGCCCGCACTCGTCGGCGGCGCGGTGTTCGTCGAGCGCGTGTTTTCATGGCCGGGTATGGGGCTCATGGCGGTGAATGCCATCTTCCTCCGCGACTACCCGCTCGTGATCGCGTCGGCGCTCGTCGGCGCTGCTGTAGTGGTCGTGGGCAGCCTGCTGGCAGACATCGCGTACGCGCTGGCCGACCCGAGGGTTCGTGTTCGCTGACTCCGCGGGCGCGCTCCGCGCGGGGTATCGTCGATTCGACCGTGGCACGCGCATCGCGCTCATCGTGCTCCTCGCGTTCTACACGCTCGCCTTCCTGGCGCCGGTAATCGCCCCGTACAGCCAGTCGGAGCAGGTGGACATCGTGACGATGAAGAATCAGCCACCGACGCTGGCGCATCCGTTCGGCACCGATCGCTTCAGCCGGGACCTGCTCACGCGTGTGCTGTATGGAGCGCGCGTGTCGCTGTCGATCGCGAC
>DATFHG010000060.1:0-4063 GCA_035248725.1 Gemmatimonadaceae bacterium
GCGGCACTCCAGGCGCAGGCGGTCGCGTCGCGCAGCTACGCCTACGTCCGCGGCATGGACGGACGCGGCGTCTACGACGTACGGTCCACCATCGTCGATCAGGTATATGGCGGCGTCGACGTCGAGAACGATGCGGCCAGCCGCGCCATCGACGCGACACGCGGGCTCGTGCTCCGCTACCAGGGCCGCGTCGTCGACGCGCCGTTCCATTCCACGTGCGGCGGCACCACCGCCGAGCCGTCGGAGATCTGGCGTACCGGCGGCGCCCCCTATCTCCAGCGCGTGAGCGACCGTATCGGCCGCAGCGACCGATTCTACTGCGACATCGCGCCCCGCTTCCGCTGGACGCGTTCGCTGACGTCCGGACAGATCAATGCCGCACTCGAGCACTACCTGAAATCGTACGCGACCGTACCGGGGGGACATCCCGGCAGCGTGCGGGCCCTCGGCGTGGGCGGCCGTACGGCCTCGGGTCGCGTCGCAACGCTCGATGTCGAAACGGAACGTGGCATCTTCACCGTGCGTGGAAACGACATCCGGTACGTGATGCGCGAACCCGGTGGCGAGATGCTGGCCAGTACCTATTTTTCCGTCGAGCCGGAATACCGCGGCGGCACGCTGGCACGGGTGACGTTTCGCGGACAGGGCTACGGACACGGTGTCGGGATGTGCCAGTGGGGCGCAATCGGCCGAGCCCGCGCCGGACAATCCTTTCGCGCCATCCTCAGCACCTATTATCCCGGGACGATAGTTGGCCCCCTCCCCCCCGCATGAGGTTCGCCTCGGCCTGATCGGTGTCGGCGCGGTGCCGCAGACCGCGCACCTGCCGATCCTGTCGAAGATGAAGGGCGCGTCGCTGGTGGCGCTGTGCGACAACGACGGCCCGAAGGCGCGCGCGATCGCCGAGCGCTTCGGTGTGCCGGACTACTTCACGGACATCGATGAACTGTTGGAGCTCGAGCAGCTCGACGCCGTGATCATCGCGACGCCGAACCACCTGCACGAGCCGCACGTGCTCAGCGCGCTGCGCGCGGGCGTGCACGTGCTGTGCGGCCGGCCCCTCGCGCTCTCGGTGCGCGGCGTCGAGCGTATTCTCTCCGCGGCGACGAAAGCGGATCGCATGGTCGCGGTGGACAATCACAACCGCTTTCGCGCGGACGTGCAGGCGCTGGACCGCTTCCTCAAGGGGGGGGAACTGGGCAAGGCGATCGGATTGCGCGCGGGCTCGTATCAGCTGCATCACGCACTCGGCGACTGGCGGTACCGGCGCGCCGAGGCGGGCGGCGGTGCGTTCATGGAGCTCGGCTATCCGCTGCTCGACCTCGCGCTGTGGTTCGCGGATTTCCCCGAGCCGGTGCGCGTGAGCGCGCAGATGGATCGCGCGCGCGGCGCGTCGACCGTCGAGGATTCCATGCTCGTGCAGCTCGAGTGCGCGGCGGGTATCGCGTTCTCCTTCGACGTCAACTGGAAGTACATCGGCGAGGAGGACCGTTTCTGGTTCGAGATCCTCGCCAGCCGTGGCAGCGGCCGGCTCGCGCCGCTGCGCGTGATCAAGGAGCTGAACGGCCGTCCGGTGGACGTCTCGCCGAGCGGCGCGACGGCGCGCGAGAGCGCGTTCTACCAGTCGTATCGCGCGCAGCTGGCGCACTTCGTCGCCGTGGTCGCGGGCGACGCGACGTACGAGCCGCCCGAGGACCAGATTGTCGTGCACAAGGTGCTGGAGGCGATCTACAAGAGCGCGGAAGAGGGGAAAGAGATCCGGCTGTGACGTCTCTCGCGCGATTGCTGTTGGTCGCGGGTCGTGGGTCGCTGGTCGTCGCCGCCGCCATGTTCCACCCGCGACCTGCGACCTGTGACCCACGACCGCCGGCTCCTCAATCGGCATCGGCTCCGGGTCTCCGCGTCTACCTCATCACGGTCGGCCAGGGCGATCCCGTGTGGGAGAAGTTCGGCCACAACGCACTCTGGTTCGTGGACGGCGCCGGCGTCGACGAGGCATACAACTGGGGCGTCTTCGACTTCAACCAGCCGCGCTTCCTGCAGCGGTTTCTCACCGGCGACACGCGCTACTGGGTGGAGGCGTATCCCGGCGCGCCGCTCATCGAGTACTACCGGCGGGCCGACCGCAGCGTCGTGCTGCAGCGCCTGAACCTCACCGTGGAGCAGGCGCAGCGTGCCCTCGCGTACGTGCGATGGAATGCCCGCGACGAGCACAAGTTCTACCGCTACGACTATTTCCGCGACAACTGCTCCACGCGCGTGCGCGACGTCATCGACCTCGCGCTGAACGGAGCGCTGCGTGGCGCGACGTCCACCACGCGCACGGCGTTCACGTATCGGTCGGAGAGCGTGCGCCTCGTGGACGATCTGACCTTCACGCAGCTCGGCATCACCACTGCGCTGGGCGAACCCGCCGACACACGACTCACGCTCTGGCAGTCGATGTTCATCCCGATGCGCATGCGCGACATTCTGCGCGGGCTGCGGGTGCCAGGACCGAACGGTGCCCGCGTGCCGGTCGTGTCGAGTGAGCAGACGATCTACGTGTCGCGCCAGTACGTCGAGCGCACGTCGGTACCCACGCTCTGGATCCCGTACCTCGTGGCCGGTCTGCTGCTCGCCATCGAGTTCGGCACGGTGGGACGATTGCAGCAGCGCGGCGCTGCCATTGCGACGATCTTTCGGATCGAGGTGCTCATCTGGTCGGTGATCGCCGGCTTGCTGGGAATGGTGCTGCTGCTCGCGTGGACGTCGACGCGGCACGTGTTCTGGTACCGCAACGAGAATCTTCTCCTGGTCAATCCGCTGTCGCTCTGGCTGGCGCTGCTCGTGGGCCTGTCATGGCGCAGACCGCGGTACGTGAGGCCGGCAGCCATCGTCGCCGCTGTCATCGCGGCGATGGGTGTGCTCGCGCTCGCGCTCAAGGCGCTGCCGCCATTCACGCAGAATGACTTTGCCACGATTGCGCTCATCCTTCCCGCGCATCTCGCGATCGCCGTCAGCCTCTGGCGCGGCACGCCCGTGACCGTCACCGATCAGCGCTCCGCGACGCTCGCATGAGTCTGTGGCTGGGCGTGGACGTCGGCGGCACCTACACCGATCTCGTCGCCATCGATGACACGGGCGCCGTGCTCACCCGCAAGGTGCTGAGCACGCCGACAGATCAGAGCGAGGGCGTCATCGAGGCGTTGCGCGCGCTCGGCCGGCCGGACGTGGACCGGTTCGTCCACGGCACGACCGTCGCGACGAACATGCTGCTGGAGCGGAAGGGTGCGCGCGTCGCCTTCTGCGTCACCGAAGGCTTCACGGATCTCCTGTACCTGCGCCGGCAGAATCGCGCGTCGCTGTACGATCTCGCGGCGGATTACCCGCCGCCGCTGGCGTCCGCCGAGCTGACGGTCGCCGTGCCCGAGCGCGTCGAACCGCAGGGCGTGACGCGTCCTTTGTCCGCGGATGCCGCCGATCGCGTTGCCGCGCAGGTGGCGGCGCTGCAGCCGGACATCGTCGCGGTGCTGTTGCTGCATTCGTACCGCGACCCCACGCACGAGCGGCTCATTCGTGCGGCGATCTGCCGGCGCCTGCCCGAGATGGACGTCGTGCTGTCGTCCGACGTCTTTCCCGAGATCCGCGAATACGAGCGCGCGACGACGACCGTGGCGGAAGCGTACCTGCGTCCCGGCGTCGCGCGATATCTGCGCAACCTGCAGTACCGGCTCAGCCATCGTCCCACGGACAGCCCGCAGACGATCGGGGTCATGACGTCGAGCGGCGGGATGCGCAGCATCGATCAGGCCTCGCGGTCGGCGTCGCAGCTGGCGCTGTCGGGTCCGGCCGGCGGGGTGGTCGGCGCGGCGGCGATCGCGCGGACGCTGAAGCTGGCCCGCGCGCTCACCATCGACATCGGCGGCACCAGCGCCGACGTCGGTCTCATCGTCGACGGCGAACCGCTGGTGGAACCTGGCGGCGCGGTGGCGGACGTGCCGATCGCGTTGCCTCGCGTGCTCGTCGAGACGGTATCGGCGGGCGGCGGCAGCATCGCCTGGGTGGATCCCGGTGGTGCGCT
>DATFHG010000061.1:0-2511 GCA_035248725.1 Gemmatimonadaceae bacterium
TGGGAAGCGCCGGGCAGCTCGCCGTTGGCGTGAGCACGGCGTTGCAGTTCGCCCAGTTGAGCCGCAGGTCGTTCTGCACCGCGCCATCCACGCCGAGCGTCAGACGATGGCGCACGCCCCATCCGAGGGGGATCGTCGCACGCGCACCACCACCGTACTGCCGGCGATCCACATCCACCACCGCGAAGGCGAGCGGATTGAATAGATCACGCGTGCCGCCATAGAGCTGCGCGGTGAGCTCACCCGCCGAGCGCGAGCCGATGGGCCGTGACGCGGTGACGCCGACCTGCACCTGCTGCACCGCCTTGCGCGCTCGCTTCCGAATCTGCGCCGAGTCGGCCAACCGCGGGTCGCGCTCGAACTGCGCCCGCGTGAGCGCGCCCGGATTCTCGGCCACCGGCATGTCGAGCACGAGCGCCTGCAGCTTGATGCTCGTTCCACCGACGCTCAGGCCCGTTCGCGCGTATGCGTTCGTCAGCTCCTGGCGCGTGTACTCGCGATAGTTGTCGCTCGTCGTGCGGCCGACGTTCGCCTGATACCACGTCGCGCCCACCGTTCCGCCCACGGATCCGACGAAGCGCTGGCTACCGTACGTGCCGCGCCAGGGCTGCCGGTCGAAGGTGCCTAACCACGACCGCGCCTGAACGGCGAAGGGCGCGGACGGAGGAGGACCCGAACGGATGTCGATGACGCCGCCGGACGCGTTGCCGTACAGGGCGGACGCCGTGCCGCGAATGGCCTCGACACGACCCACCGACTCCAGATCGAGATAGTCCACCGGCGTCTGCCCGTCCGGAAGCGTGAGCGGCATGCCATCCCGGAGAATGCGGATGCTCCGCACACCGAACGGTGAGCGTGCCCCGAAGCCCCGGATGGAGATGCGAGGGTCCTGCGACGGGTTGTTGCGGTTGGCGACGGTGACGCCCGGCAACCCGAATAGCGTCTGATCGAGCAGCGTGTGCAGCTGTCCCGGACGCGCGCTGTCGGGACGTGCCTGGGAGATGGCGAAGGGAAGCTCCAGCGAGGAGCGCCCGATGTCGCGCGTCACCGTGACTACCGGCAACCGATGGACGACGGTGTCCTGCGCCGGCGCCGGCGAGGCGGCCAGGCCTGCCAGGAGTGCAGCGGCGAAAAAGCGGACGGAGAATCCAGGCACGGAGTGGAGGAGGTGGATAGGGTTCGAAGTCTGATTGGCGGCCCCCGTCCACGGAAGTGCCGCTCGCATCGGCGTGCTGCTTGCGATTCCACTCCGCTTTGCGTCGTCGCGTCGCCTTTCGTGGAGGAGCAATGCACTCCGGCTCTCGGCTCTCGGCTCTCTGCTCCGGGCATCTCGGCTTTCTACTCTCCGTTCTCGGCCTCCTGCAGCAGGCCAACCAGGACTCGCCGCGGATTCTCGGCGTGCCACTCGTCGGCATCACGAGCGAGACGGCGACGAAGCTGCTGCTGACGGTCGGGGTCGTCCTGGCGCTCACGCTCATCAGCTGGGTTGTCCGATCGCTCGTACGCCTGGCACTGCGTGATGCGCGGCACGAACGCTTGCACTTCTGGACACGACAGGCGATCCGGCTGCTCATCGCCACCGTGTTCGTGATCGCGCTGCTCTCCATCTGGTTCGACGACCCCGGACGGCTCGCGACGGTTCTCGGACTCGTCTCGGCGGGCGTTGCCATTGCCCTGCGGCGTGTGATCACGTCCTTCGCGGCGTACGTCATCATTCTCCGGGGACGCATCTTCACCGTCGGCGACCGTATCACGATGGGCGGGGTGCGCGGGGACGTCGTCGAGCTGGACTTCATGCAAACGACGGTGATGGAGATGGGACAAGCGCCGGGCGAGCAGCGGGACGATCCGTCGATGTGGGTGCGGGCCAGGCAGTACACCGGGCGACTCGTGCGCGTCACGAACGACAGGATCTTCGACACGGCCGTGTACAACTTCACGCGCGAGTTCCCGTACATGTGGGAGGAGATCCAGCTGCCCATTCCGTACACGGCGGATCGTGGGCGCGCCGAGGCAATCCTCATGGAGGTTGCGGACCGGCACACGCGCGACGCCGTTGCCGAGGCGCGGCCAGCATTCCATCGTCTCCAGGGCAGGTACCGCGCGCTCGTCCCCGCCGACGTCGCGCCGCGGGTGTATCAGCGTCTCACCGACAACTGGGTGGAGATGTCACTGCGCTTCATCACGCCCGTGCACGGCATTCGTGAACGCAAGGACGCCATGAGCCGCGAGATCCTGGCCGCGTTGGAGAGCGCGAAGATCTCGGTGGCGTCGGCGACGTTCGAGATCGTGGGCGTGCCGCCGCTCAAGCTGGAGCGCTGAGAGGGGCGGCGGCACACGCGCGGCAGCCGCACTAGATTTGGCATTGCCGCGGACGCGGATGTGTCTCGCGGTCGACCCGGTAGCTCAGTTGGTAGAGCAACGGACTTTTAATCCGTAGGTCGCGGGTTCGAGACCCGCCCGGGTCATACTGGCACAACGGCCCAGCAGCGCGTCTTCCGTCGGTTTCCA
>DATFHG010000062.1:0-7881 GCA_035248725.1 Gemmatimonadaceae bacterium
TGCACGCGGGTGAAGCCGAGCTGCAGTGGCTCATGGGGCCGGACCAGCTGGCGGCGCTGGGGGGCACGCGAGGCTGAGGTCCAACTCGCACGCGAGCGGCGCGGGATCCGTTGCCGCCGCGACGCGATTTTCCGTCGTCACGTGGAATGAGCCGTCCTGCAGGAGCGCGAACGCGCGCACGTTGAGCGGCCGGTAGTACGCGGGATTCGCGTAGAGGCTGAACCCGTCCGACGGCATCGGGCCCGTCTGCACGTAGCGCAGCGCGTAGCGCGTGATCACCCCCCACCCCGTCGCGGTGTGCGGCAGCATCAACGACACCACATTCGAGTCGATCGCGAACGGGAGATTCATGTCCTCGTTCGGCTGGAGTGGTCGCAGCTCCAGATCCGCGCAGACATTCGCCGCCAGCCGCTGGAGCGTCGCACGTCCGGCCGACGCGGGCGCGCGGTTGATGCAGTCGCGCACGGCGCGCAGCGCCTGCGGCACACTGAAGTACTGGTGCGCATCGGCGTCCGCCGTCTCGCGCATGAGCACCAGCCCTCGGCTGTCGCCGGAAAAGATCGGGCCCGCGATGTCGAGCATCGGATCCGGGTAGATGTCGATCCGAAGATCGCTGCCAGCGCGCGCGGGCGTGTAGCGCCACAGCCAGCCGGTGCGTCCGCCACGGAAGTAGCCGTCCCAGTTGCGACAGCCGAGTCCCGCTCGCGACACGGTGATGGAATCAGCGGGGAGCGCGTTCGTCGTGTCGAAGGCCCTGCCGCGCTCGAGGCACTGCCCCATGAGCACCACGCGCCGCGCGCCTTCGGCCCGATCGATGCCCGCGGCGCGCACGGAGTCGCGCCAGTGCCGCTCCGCTTCCGTGGCCCTGCGGGCGGACGCGCGTCGCATGCTCGCGTACTTCCAGCTGTCGTGCGCGTACACGATCGGGTCCGCCCACACCGAAGTGAATCTCCCGCGCGTGACGATGGTGAGAACGATCAGCGCGGCGACGAAGCCGAGCGTGAACGCGCGGCCCGCTCGCGTGAAGCACAGCAGCACCAGGACAACTGCAACGCCGATGATGAAGGGCGTGAACGCGCCCGGCGCCGGTGAGCTGTACCCCTCCTGTAGCAGGCCGTACTTCGAGATGTACAGCCACGCGGTGATGAGCACGCACGCGACCGCGCCAAGGATGTTCGCGACGCGACGGATCAGTGACTCGGATAGCACGCTGCGCTCGGGATGACTAGGGGCGGCGGGCGGTTCCCTTGAAGAACGTATAGCAGAAGACGCCGTCCGGTTCGGCCGCGCGTTCGAGATCCCGAATGCCGGCGTCGAAGGTGGCGGCGTCGATGATGCCCGCCGCGATGGCGTCGTCCCGCACGGCCTGCACCATCCACGTGAACGTCTTGCGCGTGAAGCTGTCCACCAGCGCGGGGCGAGTGGCGTCGACGTATACCATGCGCGGCGACACGCGCGCGTCGGCGAGACCGGCGCTCACCAGCAGCGGATAGAGCTGTCGCCCGATGTTGGCGTTGCCGCCCACGCGGCGCTGCAGCTCCACCTGGCACGCGATCGCGCGGCGCGCGGCGTCGCTGTCCGGATGGAAGTACGTGGACCCGTGGTCGCCCTCGAAGACGGTCACGGTCCCTCCGGGCTTGAGCTGCACGCTCACGGTGCGCAGCGCACGCACCGGATCGGGGAGGTGCTCCAGCACGAAGCACACGAAGGCGTGGTCGAACGCACCGGGATCGAAGGGGAGATCGAAGAGGTCGGCCAGCAGGAACTCGGCGTTCGTGATTCCCGCCTCGCTGGCGCGGGCGATGGCGCGCGCGAGCGACTTCGCGTTGCGATCGACGGACACGAAATGCGCGCCGGGGCTGTTGCGCGCGAGGCTGATGGTCTGTGCGCCGGTGCCGCAGCCCACCTCGAGCACCCGGCTCCCCGCCGGATACCGCGTGTCGGCGTGGAGCAGCTCTTCGACGGAGCTGGCCTGCGCGAGCAGCCGCTCGCTCTCGCGCTCTCCGTACCCGTGGATGTAGGCGGGTGCTTCGCCGGGTGCTTCGCGTGAATCCATCGGGCAACGCTCGCAATCGGGTGCGGCGCGGTCTTGAACGCTATTGCGGCGCTAGTGCACGCTACTGCAGCCACGCCTTGCGCCACGCGCCCGGCGTGAAGCCGAACTGGCGGACGAACGCGCGCGTCATGTGGCTCTGATCGCTGAACCCCGCGGCGGCCGCCGCCGTCGCGAGCGTGGATCCGCGCCGGATCATCACGCGCGCGCGCTCCGCGCGGCGTCGCACGAGCCACGCATGCGGCGGCAGACCGTACACCTTCTCGAAGCGCCGCAGCACCCGATACCGGCTGACGCCGGCCAGCGTCGCCAGCTCGGCGAGGCTCGGCGCCGCGCGCGAGTCGTCGGCAAGCCGGTCGCGCACACGCTTCACGTCCCCCGCCGGAGACGCGGTCGCGAACGGCGCGGAGCCGTGGCGACCCATCAGCCGCATGCAGCTGGCGACGAGCGACTCCTCGAACGCGAGCGACGTCATCGCGTCGCGCTGCGCGTTCCAGCGCTCGAGGCGGGCGAACAGCGCGCGCAGCGTGGCGAGCAACTCCTTGTCCGCGATGACCGGGCTGGCGATCTCGTGGTTCTCATGGCCGGTGAGGGCGGTCATTGTCGGCACATCCATATATAGGATGCGCCAGCGCCGGGCCTCCGCGCCGAGCGGGCTGCCGTCGTGCAGCTCGCCCGGGTTGGTGCAGATGACGTCACCGGGGTAGCCGCGCACGTAGCCACGCCCGCTGGCCCACCCCTGCGCGCCGTGCTCGAGAAATCCGAAGCCGTACGTGTCGTGCCAGTGGCGGTCGAAGCAGTGCGCGCTGTCGATGTGCGTGCTGTACGCGCCGCCGACGGGCGAGGCGAGGACGCGGGCGACGTGGCGCATGCACGCCAAGTTACAGCGCCCTTCACTTTCCGCACATGTAGCCTATCTTGGTATCAATACCAAGGCAGGCTACCTATGCCGAAGAACGACCTGATTCCGGGCACGCTCGACATGCTCGTGCTCAAGACGCTGACGCTGGGCGCGCTGCACGGCTACGCCATCGCGCAGCACATCGAGCGCACGTCCGGTGACACGCTGCGCATCGAGCAGGGCTCCCTCTATCCGGCGCTCGAGCGGCTGCTCAAGGCGGGGCTGGTGACGTCGAAGTGGGGCCAGTCGCCGACGGGTCGGAAGGCGCGGTACTACACCATCACGGCATCGGGGCGGAGGAAGCTGGGCCAGGAGATCGAGGATTTCGATGCGATCGCGCTGGGCATCTCGCGCGTGCTGGGCCGAGCGGAGGGCAAGTAGATGTCGTGGCTGGACGGGCTGCGGTATCGCGCGCGGACGCTGCTGCATCCACTCGACCACGCGCGCGAGAGCGAGGAGGAAGCCGCGTGGCACGTGGAGCTGGACACGTTGCAGCAGCGCGATGCCAGCACCGCGCGGCGGCGGTTCGGCAATCGCACATACCATGTGGAAGAACGCCGTCGCGCGGCGGGGCTGGCGATGTTCGACACGATCGCCCAGGACACGCGGTATGCCTGGCGCTCGCTGCGCCGCTCGCCGGTGTTCACCGTCGCCGTGATCGTGACGCTGGCGCTCGGGATCGGCATCAACGCGGCGACGTTCTCGATGCTCGACGCGCTTTTCCTGCGCACCCCGAGCGGCGTGAACGGGGCGCACGAACTGCGACGCGTCTGGATCGAATATCCGGGACCGGCGGGCACGTTTCAATCGCAGGTGATGAGTTACCACTGGTACCGCGGAATCGCGGCCGCGGTCGGCGACACGACGCGCGCGGCGCTGTACTTCGCGGAGGACGAAATGCACCTCGGACGCGGTCGTTCAGGTCCGTTGGTGCACGTCGTCTACGCGACGGCGAATCTGTTTCCTGTGGTCGGCGTCCGTGCGGCGCTGGGTCGCCTGTACTCGCCCGGTGAGGATGTCCTCGGCAGCCCGGTGAATGTCGCCGTCGTGAGCGATCACTTCTGGCGCACACATCTCGGGGCCAAGCCGTCTGCGCTGGGCGACACCGTTCGCATCCAGACGCGAACGTACACCGTCATCGGTGTGCTCCCGCGCGAGTTCGCGGGCCTCAGCACGCAAGCCGCGGATGTTTTCATTCCCTTTGCCGCTACGCCGCCCCCGCCCTGGGTTCGCAATCCGCGGTGGTGGGACGCTGAGTACATGTATGGCTATCGCGCCGTCGTGCGGATGCCGGACTCGCTCGACGACTCGCAGCTCGCCACGCGCGCGACGGAGTCCATCCGGCGTTTGTCACGCGCGCGGAAGGACCCGCCACCCGGTGCGGATACGCTTGCCCGCGTGACGCTCGGCTCGATCATCGAAGCGCGCGGACCGGCGGCTCCCGAGCAGGACCAGATCATCGTCACTCGGCTCGGCGGCGTCGCGATCATCGTGTTGATCATTGCGTGCGCGAACGTGCTCAATCTCCTACTGGCACGCATGGTACGGCGGCGGCGTGAGGTAGCGGTGCGTCTGGCGCTGGGAATCTCCAGAGTCCGGCTCGTGCGCCTCCTCGGTGTGGAGACGCTGCTCCTGGCGCTCGTTGCGAGTGGCGTGGCGCTGCTCATCGGATGGTGGAGCGGCACGATACTGCGTCGCCTGCTGTTGCCACAGGTGGAGTGGTACGACTCCGTGCTTACCTCCCGCCTCGCGTTGTTCGCAGTCGCTGTCGGCGTTCTCTGCGGGATCATCGCGGGCATCGTCGCGGCGCTGCAGGCATCCCATCCTGCGCTCACACCAGCGCTCAAGGATGGAGCGCGCGAAACCAGCGGGCGAAGCAGCGTTCGCCTGCGTGGGGCGCTCCTCGTGGTCCAGGCGGCACTGTCCATCGTCCTCCTCGCGGGCGCGCTGCTGTTCACGCGCAGCCTGCGCAATGTCACGCGACTGGACATCGGCTTCGATCGCGACCGGCTCGTGTTCGGGAGCATGGAGTTCGATGACGAAGGTGCGCCGCCGGACGCGGTGCAGGCCGCGGGGCTGGAACGCGTCGCGGCGCAGATCCGCGGTCGCGCGGAAGTCGAATCCATCTCGCTCGCCGGCATCACCCCGATGCGCGGCTTCAGCTTCAGCACGTTGCTCACGAGCACGGACTCCGTTCGCGGCGGCAGCTCGTATCCGTCGTACAACGCGGTGACTCCGAATTTCTTCGAGACCGCCGGGCTGCGGTTGCTGCGCGGCCGGACGTTCGAGGAGCACGAGCCGGAGATCGTGGTGAACGAGGCAGCGGCGGCGTCGCTGTGGAAGGGTCGCGATGCGATCGGCGAATGCCTGTACATCGGGTCGCGCGCGGGCGGCTGCTATCGCGTCACGGGCGTGGTGGAAAACGCCAGGCGCGACCAGGTGATCGAGCCAGAGGCGGCGCCGATGTTTTATATGTCGATGACGGTGCCCGACACCGCGCGGCGCTGGAAGCCGCAGGTGATCGTAGTCCGCGCGCGGGCAGGTGCGCAAGCTTCGGTCGCGAGCGTACTACGCCGATCGCTCGCGCGGGAATTTCCGCAGGGATATCCGAGCGTGAAGTCCATGGCTGAACAGCTCGACACGCAGTATCGGCCGTGGCGCCTCGGTGCGCAGCTCTTCGGCGCAGTCAGCGTCCTCGCACTCGTCGTGGCACTGGTCGGCATCTACAGCACCGTGTCGTACGGCGTGAGTCAGCGGACGCAGGAGTTCGGCGTGCGTGTGGCGCTGGGCGCGCAGATCCGCGACGTGCTCGCACAGGTGCTCGGCGAAGGGCTCCGCGTCGTCACCATCGGCGTAATCGTGGGTGTGCTGCTCACGCTGGCGGCGGGGCGCCTGGTCGCGGCACTGCTGTATGGCGTTGCGCCGTCGGATCCGGTGACGCTGACCGTGGTCGGCCTCGCGCTGCTGGCGACGGCGGCACTCGCTGCACTGGTGCCCGCGTGGAGAGCGGCGACCGTCGATCCGGTCACCGCTCTGCGCGCGGACTAGAGCGACGCAAGCACGCGGTCGAGCGCCTCGTAGCTCTGGTTCATCCCGGTCTCCATGCCGGACGCCATCATGCCGTCGCGCTCGTCCTTCGTGAAGAAGATCGTGTGGACGCGCAGCTGCGTCTTCCCGCCCGCGATCTCCTCGAGGGTCATGGTCTCGAAGCAGGCGTGACCCGGCAGGCCATCCCACTCGAACGTCTGCTGCACCTTTTTGGGCGGGTCGATTTCCGCGAAGCGGCCCTCGAAGCCGTGGTCGCCGTGGTCGGAGTGCTCGACGAAGCGCCAATGGCCGCCGCGCTTGAAGTCCCAGGTGACGACGTCGAGCGGATTGCCACGCCCCCACCACTGCGCGACGAGCTTGGGATCGGTCATCGCGCGCCAGACCTTGTCGCGCGGGGCGTCGAAGGTGCGCTCGATGCTGATTTCGCGATCGCCCACCTTGGCGACGTTCGCTTTGCGTGCTGCGGCGGCTGGTGTCATGTGTCGTTCTCTCCTTTCGTGCGCTCGAGGAACTCCTCGAGGCTGTTGAGGCGCTGCTCGAGCATGCGCGTGTACTGCTCGATCCATCTGGTCTCGCGGTCGAGCGTGCGTGGCCCCAGGGCGCAGGTGCGCACGCGTCCGATCTTCTTCGAGCGGATGAAGCCGGCGTCCTCGAGCACGGCGACGTGTTTCTTGATGCCGGTGAGCGTCATGTCGAACTGCTCGGCGAGGTCCGTGATCGACGCCGGGCTCTTTCCCAGGCGCTCGAGGATCCCGCGCCGAGTGGCGTCGGCCATGGCGGCAAAGCCGGCATCTAGATACTGAACCATGTGGTTCAGTATAGGGCGTCTCGCCGCCGCACGCAAGGCTGGGATTTGCTCGGCGAAGCACTGCTGGACGCAGGATACGCAGAAGACGCAGGACGGCACGCAGGAGGGCGAACGGCGAAGGGATCTTTGGGTCTGCGCAACCAAAGATCTCATCGCCGTTTGCAGTTTTCTGCGTCCATCTGCGTCTTCTGCGTGCCGTTCTGCGTCCAGTGGTTCTTCGCACCGACAATGTCGACGATGCCGACGATGCCTGGGCGCGCCCCTCTTCCGCAGACCCGGTCCGGAGGAGAGTTTCTGCGTCAGCCGCTCGGCGCTGGGCGACGGTACCAGGAACTCCTTCCAGAGAGACGGAGAGCCCTCATGGAGCATCTGATCTGGCATCGCCGAGCCAATGGCACGCTCGCGATGCTGTCCTTCGTGGCGATCATCGCGTGCGATTCGCCACGCATCAGCGAACCCGCGACGTTCGGCGAGTCGCACGACGTCGCCTTCGCGGCGGCCGGCGGCGGGGGCGTCAGCGTGGTGAACGTGTCGAACGACACCACGTCGCAGAACGAGACGCCGCTCGCGGTGAACCCGCGGAATCCGATGAACATGATCACCGGGAACAACGACTGGAACTGGAACAACGGCTGCGGCGTCAACGCCACCTTCGACGGGGGCAAGACGTGGACGAAGACGCTGCCGAGCGGATTCATTCCGGCGATCACGAAGTACACGGACGATCCGAGCATCGCGGGCACCGGCTACTACGATTACGGCGGCGATCCCGCGGTCGCGTTCGGGCCGGACGGCACGGCGTACTTCCCGTGCTTCGGCTACCAGGCGGTGTCGCCCTACGGCGTCGTGCTGCTGATGAATCGCTCGACGGACGGCGGGCGCACGTGGATCGACGATCCGACGCAGGTGGCCGTGGTGAGCGCGTTCACGGGCAACGGCAAGGCCAAGGGATCGACGGGACAGTTCCCCGATCACGAGGCGATTCACGTCGCCAGCGATGGCACGATCTACGTCACCTGGGCGCAGTTCAGCGGCTACGGCGGACATTCACCCATCTGGATCGCGTCGTCC
>DATFHG010000063.1:0-6379 GCA_035248725.1 Gemmatimonadaceae bacterium
CTTCTGCCCGCCAGCGCTCATTTTCTCCGACTCGGGACGCCACATCTGCACGATGCTGCTCGGCACGAGTCGCGACTTCTGGATCTCGTCCCACCCGATCATCGTCTTGCCGTACTTGTTGACGATGCTCTGTGCGTGCTCGATGAACGTTGCGTACTGCTGCGGCGTGAGCGCCTGCACTTCGTCCCCACCGATATGGAACCAGGGGCCGGGCGTCATCCCGGCGACTTCACGAATGACATCGTCGAGAATCGCCCACGTTTCCGCGGTGTCCGGGCAGATGGCGCTGAAGCCGACGTTGGTGCCCGTGTAGTTGCCGACGTCCTTCTTGCCGCAGTTCACCTGCGGAAATGCATACAGGAGCGCGTTGATGTGCGCCGGCATCTCGATCTCGGGCACGATCGTGATGAACCGGTCGGCGGCATAGCGCACGATGTCGGCATAGTCGGCCTGCGTGTAGAACCCGCCCGGTCCGCCGCCCACCTGCGTCGCGCTCGACGTTCCGGTCAGCTGCGGCCGAGACTTGATCTCGATACGCCATCCCTGATCGTCCGAGAGATGCAGGTGCAGCCGATTCATCTTGTACAGCGCGAGCAGGTCGATGTACTGCTTCACCTCGTCGACGGTGAAGAAGTGCCGCGAGACATCCAGCATCGCACCGCGCCACGTGAATCGCGGCCTGTCGGTCACGGACACGGCGGGCACCTTCCATATGGAAGTGTCAGCGAGCGCCATATCCTGCTCCACCTGGTACGGGAACAGCTGGCGTAGTGTCTGGACGCCGTAGAACACCCCGGCGGGCCGGCGCGCAACGATGGCAACGGAATCGGGCGTTACGGCGAGGGTGTAGCCTTCATCGCCGAGATCGGACCGGGCACCGTCGAGCTTGAGGCGGATCTGGCCGCGCGTCATCGGCGTGCCGGCGTCGCCCACATTCACCGTATGACCCGAGCCCGCCCGCAACAGCATGGCGAGCATGTTCGCGACACGGGTCACGTCGGCGTCACCGCCGGCGTCGGTGACGATCCACGTGGAATCGCGCAGCGAGAACGGGGCGCCACCCCGTTCCTGCAGGGAGACGGGCTTCGGGACGACGGCCACGCGCGGCATTCCGGTGGCCGGGACGGGACCGGTACGCGCGGTGCAGGCGGCAAGTGTCGCGAGTGCGGCGACGGCAAATCGTGTGATGTCGTGTCTGGTCATCCCGCGAATATCGCGACATCGGGGCGAATTGACGAGCGGGGGCGTCGGGAGTGCTGGAGCGGTAGAACGGTGGGGCGGTAGAGCACTGGCCCGCGCTTAGCTTGCCTCCGTGTCCGATGCGTATCCGTTCGAGATTCGGCCCTCGCCGATTCAGGGACTCGGCGCGTTCGCGACGCGTGCGATTCGGCGCGGTACTCGCCTCATCGAGTACGCGGGTGAGCGGCTGACCCCGGCACAGGCGGACGCGCGATATCCTGACGTGATCGGTGAACGCCACCACACGTTCCTTTTCGCGATCGACGACGACGTCGTGATCGATGCCGCGGTGAACGGCAACGACGCGCGGTTCATCAACCACTCGTGCGACCCCAACTGTGACGCGATCGTGGACGACGGACGCATCTGGATCGAGACAATCCGGGACGTTCAGGCAGGAGAGGAGCTGGCTTACGATTACGCGTACGTGCTCGAGGAACGCCACACACGCGCCGCAAAGCAACGCTTTCCGTGCAACTGCGGCGCCCGCCGCTGTCGCGGGACGCTGCTCGCGAAAAAACGCTGACCCATTCGGCAATCGCCGGAGATCCCATGCCTTTCGACCAGTATCACGAACCGCCTGACGAGCTGCCGCAGCAGACTCGCACCTTCGCCCGCATGATGGCGTCCCTGATCGAGGAGGCCGAGGCGATCGGCTGGTACGAGCAGCGACTCGCCGTCGAGCAGGATCCCCAGGCGCGCGCGATCATGGAAAACGCGCAACACGAGGAGTTCAAGCATTTCGGCATGGACCTCGAGTTCCTGCTGCGCCGGAAGGACGAATGGCGCGTGGTGTTGCGGTCGATCCTGTTCAAGAAGGGCGACATCGTGGAGCACGGCGAGCAGGCGGAAGACAAGATCGACTGACGGCGCCGGCCGGCATGACAAGCACACTTGACATCTCCTGCGCCGGCATGTTCATTATGATGACAAGTCAACTTTACATGCCACCAGACGTCGTCAATCGTGTGAAGGAGCTGCGGCTGGCCCGCGGATGGACCCAGGAGCAGCTGGCGGACGCGGCCGGTGTCTCGCGCCAGAGCATCAATTCCATAGAAACGGGTCGCTACGTGCCGAGCCTGCCGCTGGCGCTCACGTTCGCGCGCGTGTTCCGATGCTCGACCGACGACATCTTCACCCTAGAGAAACGCAAATGAACCTGTTGCCGGCCTTCGTCGACGAGCGCTTTCTCCAGCATCGATTGCGCGCGTCCAGCACCGCGGGGATCGCGTGCGCCGTGCTCGCGCTCGTGCTCGCGTACTACCGCTACTTCCACAATCACATCGTCAGTCGAGATCTCATCGCGGTAGCCTCGACTTTTCTGATCGTGAAGTACGTCCTGTTCTTCTGGTACCGCCGTACCAGCTGATCCTCACCTGTCCCTGATGGAGTGTTGCACATGTTGCTGAAGAAGTTCGGATCCCGCTCGTTGATGCGTGTCGCGATGGCCATTCTGCTGGTGTTCTTCGCCTCGAACCTTGTGGCGCGGTTCGTTCAGCCGCTTCCTCCATTCTGGGACGGCTGGTTCGACGGCCTGCGCGGCGCGCTGCTGGGCGCCAGCGCGGCACTGATGTTCCTGTATTTCCGGGCAGTCGCGAAGGAGCAGCGTCAGGGCTGAGACACAAAAATGACAAAACCCCGCGCAGCGAGAGCTGTGCGGGGTTTTCGATTGACGGAGTGGGCCTGGGTAGAGTTGAACTACCGACCTCACGCTTATCAGGCGTGCGCTCTAACCACCTGAGCTACAGGCCCCAAGGACTTTCGGGAGAGCTAAACCTAATCACTCCAACAGCTACGCTCAATCGACGCGGAGAGTGCGATCCCTCGCTGCGCTCGGGATGACAATTCACCGCAGGCGCGCGCGATCGATCCAATCCATGACGTCGAACGACTGCGAAAGCTGAAATGCGAACGCGTGGCCGCCCGGCAGCACGAATGCCGAGTTCGAGGGGTTCACGTGCCAGGCATCCGTGCGATAGGAGGCCTTCGCCAGCGTCGACGCGGTCACACGGAAACCCACGCCGTACTCCTCGTTGTGAAAGTCGGTCTTGGTGCCGACCCAGTTGTTGCCGAACGCGTCGATGAAGGGATAGTCGTTGCGCTCGAGCCGAGTGGCCACGAAGAGGCGTGGTGTCAGCGTGTACTTCCCCTCCACGTAGTACGCCATCCCGTCCACGGCCGTCGCGTGTTGCGGCACGTCGTAGCTCGACCAGCCGGCTTCCGCGTTCAGCTCGAAGAAACCAAAGCTCGCCGCGAGGTCGAGCGCGCTCACGCGCTGTTTGTAGCTGTCCCAGCTTTTCTGCTGCAGCTGCGCGGCGCTGAAACCATCGTTGAGATACGCACCCTGGGTGTACGACGCGCCCACTCGGACGCCGATGACTGGTGTGATGCCGAGGCGCGCGACAGCTCGCCATGATCGGCTGGGATCCGGCGTGTACCCCTCGTGATAGAACGGCAGGTCGACGATCGCGACCGTGTAATCCACGACCCGCGCGGCACCACTGACCTGCGCTCCGGTGGGGTACTGCACGGGATAGGCATCGGGCTCGCCGATCAGGGGATTGCGTGTCGAAAAGCGGCGATTCGCGAATTCGCCCAACGGTGACGAGATCTTGCCGGCATCGAACACGAGGTGCCGCGACGCCGTGTATCGCACGCCCGCCTGTTCGAGCTCGGTTTCGGGCGACGCGCACGCGGGTCCGCGCTCCGCGAGACCGTACGCATATATCACCAGCCCGCGCAGAGGCTCCGCGGCGGTCCACAGCTGCAATCGGCCCATCGCCCCCGGATCGCCGGCGTTGCGCCGCAGAAACGTCGACATGGTATCCGTGGACCAGAACTCCGCGTCCGCAATTCCCTGCAGCATGACGCCGCCCTGCGCGCCTGCCGATCGCGCCACAGCTGCGCACGCCAGCGCCGTGATGCTCAGAACACAGCGGCGGGACGCGCGCATCAGCCCACCATCTCCGCGGGCCGGGAGCGTCGCGTCGAGGCTTTCCGTGCGTCGATCGCTTCGCGCACGGTACGCACGAGCGTCGCCGGCGTGAACGGCTTGCGGAGGAATGCCGAGCCGGTGCCGAGTCCCATCGAGACCAGCGCCTCGTCCGCGTACCCGGACATGTAGATCACGACGGCCGGGAGCTGGATCTGCTTCAGCCGGGCGACGAGCTCCGGCCCGTTCAACTCCGGCATGACGATGTCGGTGAGCAGGACGTCCACCTGTGCAGAGGCCGCGAGCTCGAGCGCATGCATCGATCCGCTCGCGGGCAGCACGGTGTAGCCGCGTTCCTCGAGCGTACGGCGCGCGAAGGAACGCACGTCGGCGTCATCCTCGACCAGGAGGATGATCTCCGTGCCGCGGGGCAGGTCGGCAGGCGCATCGTCGATGAAGCCAGGCGCGAGCTCGTCGGACGCCGCGGGAAGCGCGATGCGAAACGTGGTGCCCACACCGACCATGCTCTCCAGGTCGATGGTGCCGCCGGACTGTTTGACGATTCCGTATACCGTGGACAGACCCAGCCCCGTACCCTTGCCCGCTTCCTTCGTCGTGAAAAACGGTTCGAAGACGCGCTCACGGATGTGGTCGGGAATTCCGCTGCCGGTGTCGGACACGGTCAACAACACCTGAGCGTCACCCTTCCCCTGTCCGCCATCGCGCCTGGCGTTCTTCACACCGAGGGTGAGCACGCCGCCGGATGCCATGGCATCCCGCGCGTTGATCGCGAGGTTGATGATGACCTGCTCGAGCTGCCCCTTGTCCGCGATGACGCGCGCCAGGTTCGGATCGGCGACGATCTCGAGCTGGACGTGTTCCCCGAGCAGCCGTGACAGCATCGGCGCCACGCCCTGCACGACGTCGGCGACGTCGAGCACGGTGGGCTGCAGCACCTGCTTGCGGCTGAATGCGAGCAGTTGCTTGGTGAGGTGCGCCGCGCGGTCTGCGGCCTCGACGACCTGGCGCAGGTCCGCGGCGACGGCGCTGGCCGGGTCCGTGTTCATGAGCGCCAGCTGTGTGAAGCCCGACACGGCGGTCAGCAGGTTGTTGAAATCGTGAGCGATGCCGCCCGCAAGCGTTCCGATGGCCTCGAGCTTCTGCGACTGGCGCAGCTGTTCTTCGCTCTCGCGCAACGCCTGCTGCATGCGCTCCCGCTCGCGGACCTCGTCGCGGAGGACGGCGTTGGCCGCGGTCAGCTCCGTGGTGCGCCGCTCGAGCTCGCGCCGCTTGGCCGCGATGTCCTCCATGAGGTGCTCGAACGAGCCGTTGAGCGTGCGGATCTCGGCCGGCGCGCGGCTGTCGTCGAAGCGCGCATCGAGACGTTCAGCCGTCGCGCCGCTGCGCATGTGTGTCACGAATTGTCCGAACGAGCGGAGCACCGACCGCGCCGCGATGCCCGCACCGAGTGCCGCCACCAGCACGGCGATGATGCCGTAGAGCGCGAAGTCGCGTCGCAACGGCGACGTGAGCGCCGCGACGGTGGACTCCACGGGCTGCAGCAGCCACAGCGACACGCGCTCGCCGGTCTGCGTTTCGCCGAGCTGCATCGGCGCCGCGACGTACTCCGCCCGGTCGACGACGAGGACGCGCGTGCTGTCCGATGTGCGGTCCGCGGTCAGGCGTCGCACGACGGCGCGATCCAGCGCGTCACCCGACGACGCGATGACCTGAGTATCCGCCGTGACGACGATGTCGCCGGTGAAGGCGGCGCGCGCGCCAGCGACGACGCCGGAATCCAGACGTTCACCAAGCAGCAAGGCGCCAATGGTGTACCCGTTGAGCACGAACGGGTACACCGCCACCTGGTAGCTCTGCGTTCCCTCGCGATACACCGCGAGCTCGCCATAATCGGCCACGCGTTGCGGATCGAGCGCGTGGCGGACGGCGGCCATGCGGGACAGATCGACGCCGTGCGCGGGCTGGCGGCCGTCTCGCGCCGCGGCCGCGAACACGTGGCCCTGGTCGTCGGTGACGAGCAGCAGCTCGCGATCGATGCCCGTGACGAGATTCGCGAGCTCCCGTTCCACGGTCGCGATGAGGTCGCGCCGGACGGGTCCGCCCGCGTTCGCCTCGACGCGATACGTCTCGAGTGCGTACCGCAGATTCGGGCTCTGCGAGATGATCGCGGCCGACGAGATGAGCTGC
>DATFHG010000064.1:0-17887 GCA_035248725.1 Gemmatimonadaceae bacterium
TTCTGATCGCCGCAGAAATACGGCTTCGTCTCCACGTCCGTGGCCACACCGTTGATCACGTAGCCCCACGTGAGACTGTTGCACGCCGAGAACAGGACGTTCGTGAACGTCGCCGTCACGCGATGCACGAACACGCCGCCGTGCGCCGCATAGCTCACGCACTCCCCCGTGTTGGCGAAGGGTGTCCCGTTACTCCGGAAGAGGTCCTTGTACCCGTCCTGCTGACACGCGTGCGCCGCCGCGGAATTCCCGCCCGCCGCCGACGCGATGCCGCCATTGATCGCCAGCGTCCGGCTCGCAGCCGGACTCACCGGCGACTCGCTGCACGCGGTCAGCGCCAGCACAACCGCGGAGCCCCACACCACTCGCGAAGTAAGTGACACAGTGCATCTCCTGCGTAAGGGTTGTCGAATGACCGTCACCGCTCTTGCGGACTTGCTCCGCCGTTCGCGCGCACGGGCTGCGTCGCCCCCGTCGCTCGGCCGGCATCGAGATCGTTCCAGTTCAGGATCGTGTTGAACCCCAGCATGTACGTCCCCTGCGTCTGCCACCGCCAGAACGGACGGATCGCGAACATCACCACGTGACCCTGGCCCAGCGGCGCGTCGATCACCTGCGCCTTGTTCGACAGCACACGACCGCCTGCCAGCGATCCGGAGAGCAGCATCTGCGTGGTGTCGGCAGGGAACTGCATCACCACGCGAGGCAGCGTCGAGGGATCCGGTCCCACGATCCCGAACTGCTGCGCCATCGCGCCGAAGCCCGCGGTGTCCGCGTTCGCTCCACCGCGGCGATCGGTCGCCGCGCCGGCTGCGCCTGCGGCCTTGGACTCCGGCCCGTCCCAGGTGGACACGCGCGGCTTGGTCGCCATCGGCGTGATGTTCTGACCCACGCCCGCCGGACCGCCGCCGCCGCCACCACCGCCGAACGCCGCCGCGATCTGCTGCGCCGGCGTCTGGATCGACACACTCAGCACCGGATCCTGGTTGAAGTACACCGGCATCTGGTCGCCCTCGTACCCGTACACGATCGGACTCTTCTTGTCCGTGATGCGACCGCGCATCACCGAGCCGCGCGCGAACAGCGCCGCCGAATTCTCCACGTTGATCCCGGTCGTGAGCTTGTACTCGGGGAACAGCGTCGCCGTCGAACCCTCGGTGATCAGCGTGCCCCCCTGCTGCACGAACCTGTACAGCTCCACCAACCCCTCCACCCCCATCCCGCCACGGATGTCCGGACTCTGGTCCAGGGCCCCCAGGTTGGGGGTGTCCGACGACCTTATATAAGGAAGGGGCGTTTTTCCGGTCTTCGGGATGCCATTCACCTGGCTCTGGGCGTTTCCGCCGATGTGCGGCAGCACGATCACGTCGTACTTCGCCCGCAGGTTCCCGTCGCGCAGCTTCTGGTCGGCGAAGTAGGTGTACGGCACCCCGTACGTGTCGAGCGCGGCCCGCACCCACCCCTCGTCCTGCGTACGCTGCCACGCGTGCACGTAGCCGATGCGCGGCAGGTCCAGGTCGTGCTGCTTCACCGTCGGCGCCGACGCCACCGCGTATCCGCTCAGCCCCAGCTCCCTGAGCGCCGGCTCGATCTGCGCGCGGTTCGCGTTCGGGATGATGAACGAGCCCGCCGCCACCTCGTGTCCACCGGCGGTGAACGGTTCCTCAGCGGCGGACATCTTCGTTTTCGCGAACCGATAGCGGAACGCCATCAGGTTGTTGTCGCTGTTGTTGGCGACGACGATCGTGCCGCCGCTCCCTTCCACGCCGCCCGCGGCCACCACGTTCGACGTGATCGGCGTCATCGGCTGACGCAGGATCGCCGAGTCGCTCACGGGCGTGAGCACGATGTCGCGCATCAGCTGGTACGTCCAACCCGTGTCGTCATACGGACGCGGGTTGCCGTTGGCGTACTCCTGCACCGAGAAATACATGTCGGCCAGCGTGCGGTACGGCTGGTCCGCGCGCACGATGTAGTCGCCCGCCTTCACGTCCACGCTGCCCGCCTTGAAGTCCGACGTCGCGCGATTGAACTCGAGACCCTGGAAGCGCAGCGAGTTCACGACGTCGGCCGCTTCCTGCTTGCGGTACTGCGACGCGGGGATGACCCACGCGTACGTCGGCCCGTTGCGACCCTTCTCGACCGAGCGCCTGTTCTTGAGCCAGTAGTCCTCCACCCACATGTCGCGGTTCTTCGCCACGTGCGAGAGCGCGAACAGCAGCGCCGACTCCTGGATGTTGACGTTGTTGCGCGGTCCCCACTTGATGGTCGGGAGCGGCGGATTCGGGCGGAACCACTCCTTGCTCGTCACCGTCGGCGCCAGACGCAGGTTGGGGTTCGTGTCCGGACCGTAGCTCTGCACTTCGTAAAAGCGGCCCGTCGCGTTGTGCGTGTGCGCCGCGAAGAACATGTAGTTCGGTACCCAGCCGTCGTAGAACCCGTACGTCCACACGCCGGGCACGCCGCGCTTCGTCATCTCGGCGACGTCGTTCTTGGCCAGGATCCACCACTCGTCCACCGTGATCGGGTCGAGCGCTTCGTTGTACGGCCCCGTGCCCGTGGACGCGTAGAGGTACGACTGCGCCTCGTGCAGGTCGTGCATGATCGTCGGGTGCCACTCGAGGAAGAAGTTCGTCACGTTCTTCGAGAGCGCGAGGAATTGCCCGATGTGGTCGCGGTTGTTGTCGTGCGCCACGTACTTGCCCCAGTACATGAGCGGCAGACGCGTGTCGCCCGCAACCCGCTTCTTGTTGAAGTAGTACGTGTCCACCTGCTTCTCGCGCCCATCCACCTCGATCACGGGCGTGATCATCGTGATCACGTTGTTGCGGATGTTCTGGATGAACGGCGTCTCCTCCACGGCCAGCCGGTACGCGAGCTCCATCAGCATCTCGGGGCCGCCGGTCTCGGGCGAGTGCATCCCGCTGGTGATCCAGTAGATCGGCTTCGTGATCGGGATCAGGCGCCTGGCTTCGGCGTCGCTCGTCTTGCGCGGATCGGTGAGCGCGGCCATCTGCGCCTTGTACTTGTCCAGGTCCCTGATGGTCTGCTCGTCGGCGACCACGAGGACGAACATGTCGCGCCCCTCCTCGCTCTTGCCGATGTCCCACACCTTGATGCGGTCGCTCGCCGCGTCGAGCGCCTGGTAGTAGCGCCGGATGTCCTTTGCGTACGTCAGCTCGCCGGGCGTGCCGGGCATGTGGCCGAGGAACTTGAGCGGCGTCGGTACGGTCGCGGACGCGGGCAGGTGATCCACCAGCTCCGTCGTGATGCGCGGGTCCTGCAGGTACTGCTTGATCAGCGCCGTGTACTGCGAGTCGACGGGCTGCTGAGCGGTGAGGGTGGTGGCGAGCGCCGCTGACGCGAACAGCGCGCGGCTGATGAGGCTGGACATTCTGTGAGTCTCCTGGGCTGTCATCCCGAGCGCAGCGAGGGACCTGCACTCTGCGCGTCTAGAGATACGAGGTGATCGGCGCGTTCGTTAGATCGAGTGCCTTCCTTATATGCGCCCGGACACCAGCCCCACGAGCAGGATCACGAGCACGACGGCGGAGAGCAGCACGAAGGCGCGATCCTTTCGCACGAGAAACGCGACGAGCGTCAGGGCGACGCGCGCGATCGGCGTCGCGATGAGTACCAGCACCCCGAACTGCATCACCGCCGCGCTGTCGAGACGCAGCGCACCGCGCATGATCTCGCTCACGTCGCGCAGGTTGTGCGTCTCGCCGCGAAACACGCGGAAGTCGGCCGGCAGCACGCCGTACCGCGCGAGGAAGAACGGAATCGCCACGACCACCAGCGCGCCCGCGGTCAGCACGCCCGCGCGCAGCAGGCGCCCCACGAGCGCGTCCATCGCGTCGTCGTCCCCGGCGTTCGGCACCGGCGGCGGCAACTGTGGCGCGCTCACATCGCCCCCGTGATGCCCTTGTACAGCATCTCGATGCCCGCGATCACCACGAGCGCCGCAAATACCTTCCGCAACGTCTCCGACCGGGCGCGCGTCAGGATGCGCGCGCCGATCAGCGCGCCCGCGAGCACGCCGAGCATCACCGGAGCGGCGATCCCCGGATTGATGTAGCCGCGTCGCAGATAGACGCCAGCGCTGGCGGACGCGGTCACGCCGATCATGAAGTTGCTCGTGGTCGTGGAGACCTTGAACGGCAGGCGCATGCCGCGGTCCATCGCCAGCACCTTGATGATCCCGCCGCCGATGCCAAGCAGCGCCGACAGCGCCCCCGCGCCGAACATGAGCGTGAGCCCGAAGGGCACGCGCTGCACGCGGTAGGGCTTGAGTCCTTCATCCGTGGGGTAGGTGGAGTCGAGTCGCAGGCGCTTCGCCCAGGGATGGCTCGGCGCGTCGGTGAGGTGGTCGCCCAGCGGCTGCATCGAGTTGTACGCCGTGAACAGCGCGGCGAGGCCGAACAGGATGCTGAGCGTCGTCGTCGGCGTCACGCCGGCGAGGAGCGCGCCCACCAGCGCGCCGGACGTCGTCGCGACCTCGAGCAGGATGCCCACGCGCACGTTGGTGAACCCTTCGCGCACGAACGCCGCCGCCGCACCGGACGACGTCGCGATCACCGAGATGAGCGACGCGCCGATCGCGTACCGCAAGTCCACATGGAACAGCAGCGTCAGCATCGGCACGATCACGATCCCGCCGCCAAGCCCCGTGAGCGATCCCAGCAATCCGGCGAAGAATGCGCCGAGCGCGACGAGCGGCGCGAACGCGAGCAGTGTCACAGCGTCAAAGCTAATTTCACTCGCATGAAATGGTCGTGGCGGCTCGGGCGCCTCGCCGGCATCGCGCTCTACGTCCACGCGACGTTCCTGCTGCTGCTCGCGTGGGTCGCCATCGGCGAATTCCAGACGTCGCACGAGGTCGGCGCCGCGGCGAGCGGCGTCGCGTTCGTGATCGCGATCTTCGCGTGCGTGGTGCTGCACGAGTTGGGGCACGCGCTCGCCGCGCGCCGCTACGGCATCCGCACGCGCGACATCACGCTGCTGCCGATCGGCGGCGTCGCGCGTCTCGAGCGCATGCCGCGCGAGCCGAAGGAGGAGCTGGTCGTCGCCTTCGCGGGTCCGGCGGTGAACGTCGCGATCGCGGGGCTGCTCTACCTCTGGCTCGCCATCAGCGGCGGCGTCCCGACGTTCGTCGACAACGCCTCACTTGGCGGTGCGTTTCTGCAGCGCACCTTCGCGGCGCGACTGCTTGCGGTGAACCTGTGGCTGGTGCTGTTCAACCTGATCCCCGCGTTTCCGATGGATGGCGGCCGCGTGCTCCGCGCGCTGCTCGCCATGCGCGGCGGCGACTACACGCAGGCCACCGAGCGGGCGGCGCGCGTGGGACGCTTTTTCGCGCTGGTCTTCGGCATCGTCGGCCTCTTCGTCGTCGGCAACCCGTTCCTCGTGTTCATCGCGCTCTTCGTCTGGCTCGGCGCCGCGGGTGAAGCCGCCGCCGCGCAGACCGAGGCGTTTCTCGACGGCATTCCCGTGCAGCGGATGATGATCACGGACGTGCACACGCTCGCACCCGAGGATCCGCTCTCGCGCGCGGTGAATTACATCCTCGACGGCTTCCAGCAGGATTTTCCCGTGGTGTCGGACGGCAGGGTCGAGGGCATGCTGACGCGATCGGCGATGCTGCGCGCGCTCACGGAGCACGGCCCCGACGCGCAGGTGGGCAGCGTGATGACGCGCGAGTTCCTCCAGGCGCAGCCGGACGAGATGGCTGACGAAGTGCTCGCGCGCCTCAAGGCGTGCGGCTGCCATTCGCTGCCCGTCGTCCACAACGGCGAGCTGCTCGGCGTGCTCACGATGGACAACGTGGGCGAATACGTGATGGTGCGCGCCGCGCTCAAGGGCGAGAAGGCGGAGTTTGTCACTGCGTAGCGTCTCCCGTATACTGCAGCAGGACAATCGAGGGAGCTCTGTATGGAGCAGCGGACGCGTAGCGCCGAGTCGGTCGTCGTCTGGATTCTGAGCGTGCTCCTCGCGGTGGCGTTCGCGACCACCGGACTGGCGAAGCTCACGGGCACCGAGCCGCTCGCCTTTCAGGCTGCCGCGATGCGCGGCTTTCCCGGATGGATCCGCGTGGTGGTGGGCGTCGTGGAGCTCGTCGGCGCCATCGCGCTGCTGATCCCCGCCGTCGCCGGCATCGCAGCCGCGATGCTTGCCATCCTCATGATCCCCGCGACCATCACGCAGGCGGTGAGCGGCCAGCCCGGCGTGTTCGTCCCGGTGCTGATGTTCCTGCTGCTGCTCATCGTCGCGTGGCGACGCAATCCCGCCGCGGTGCGCGCCGGCTACAACTCCGCGGTTCACACGCCGCGTCCATTGGTGCGCGAAGGACTCATCGCCGGCTTCCTCGGCGCCATGGCGATCGCGATCTGGTTCCTCATCGTGGACGTCGCCTCCGGACACGCCTTCTTCACGCCTGCGACGCTGGGCCGAGGCATGCTCAGCCTCTTCGGGCCCGTGCCGGCGGGCGACAGCATCGCGTTGATGGTGCTGGTCTACACGATCGTGCACTTCGCCGCGTTCGCGGTGGTCGGCATGATCGCCGCGCTCATCGTGGACGTGGCGAACCGCGAGCCGTCCATCCTCATCGGTTTCGTCGTGCTGTTCGCGGCGATCGAGGTCGGCTTCTACGCCCTCGTCGGACTGCTGCAGCAGGCGACGCCGCTCGGCAGTCTCGCGTGGTACAACGTGATGATCGGGAACCTGCTCGCCGCGATCGCCATGGGGACCTATCTGCTGCGGGTGCATCCCGTGCTGCGTCAGCAGTTCGCGCACGCGATCGACGTCCCCTGACCGCGTGAAGGCGGTCCTGATTACCAGGGCGGGCGGTCCGGAAGTACTCGAGATCGCTGACGTCCCCCGGCCGCTGCCACGTGAAGGGGAAGTGCTCGTCCGCGTACACGCGACGGCCCTGAATCGCGCGGACATCCTCCAGCGCGAAGGTCGTTACCCGCCTCCTCCGGGCGCACCGGCGAACATCCCCGGGCTGGAGTTCGCCGGGGAAGTCGTCGAAGCCGGAGGCGGTGTGCAGCGATGGAAGCCGGGCGACCGCGTGTTCGGTGTCATCGGCGGCGGCGGCCACGCGGAGTTCGTGGTCGCGCGCGAGATGGAGGTCGCGCGAGTGCCCGACAAGCTCACCTGGGAACAGGCGGGCGCGGTCCCTGAAGTCTTCATCACCGCCCACGACGCGCTCGTGACGCTCGCGCATTTCCGCGCGGGCGAGACCGCGCTGATCCACGCGGTCGGCAGCGGTGTCGGGCTCGCGGCCGTGCAGCTCGTGCGTTCGCTCGGCGGCGTGGCGTACGGCACCGCGCGCACGCCGGACAAGATCGCGCGCGCGAAGGAGCTCGGTCTGCGCGACGGCGCCGTAATTACGGACGCCACCGCGGTCACCGAGCACGCACGGCGCTGGACCGACGGACGCGGCGTCGACGTCGTGCTCGACCTCGTCGGCGGATCGTACTTTCAGCCCAGTCTCGAGGCGACGGCGACGCTCGGCCGCGTCATCCTGATCGGCCTCCTGGCCGGACGCACGGCCAACGTCAGCCTCGGCACCATCCTGAGCAAACGCATCATGGTGCGCGGCACGACGCTGCGGTCGCGCGGTCCCGTCGAGAAAGCCGCGGCGACCCAGGCCTTCGCGCACGACGTGCTGCCGCTGCTCGAGCGGGGCGAGGTGAAGCCCGTGATCGATCGCGTCTACCGGTTCGATCAGGTGCGCGAGGCGCACCAGCGCATGGAGAGCAACGCCTCGTTCGGAAAGATCGTCCTGACGCTCTAGCGGCGGCGGCGGTCTCCGGACTTGCGCCGGTCGTCGCTCGATCCTTTCCGCTCGATCTCGGTGTCGTGCATCATCCACACGCGCTCGAGATCCTCCGGCGACACGTGCATCGGGTTGCCGCTCAGCACACCGGTGACGTTCCGGAAGCGGCGGCCCATGTGCATGCCCTTCGCGTCGATGGTGAACTCGCGGATCCCCCGGTCGTGAATCGATCCGCGCATCTTGAGCACCGTGAGGCCGCGCTTCATCTCGCCGAACATCTCGACGTACCGCAGCAGGATGATGGAGTCCGTCAGCGTGGAGACGTGCGCTTCGGTGATCGACGTGCCGCCCATGAGCGTGGACGTGGTCGCGGTGAACAGCCCCGTGATCTCCTGCTGCTTGATGAATGACGTCACGCCGATGACGAATTCCCGGAACGCCTTGATGTTGCCCACGCGCTCGAGCGCGGACAGCGAGTCGAGTGCCACGCGCTTCGGCTTGAACTCGGTGACGGCGCGCTGGATGGTGATGAGCCAGTCCTCGAGGCCCACCACCTCGGGGTAGTCGCACACCAGCTTGAGCGATCCCTCACGCTCCATGCGCTCGAAGTCCACGCCCCATCCGCTGGCGTTGCGAAAGAGCTGTTCGCGGCTCTCCTCGAACGCGAGCAGCAGGCACCGCTCGCCCTGCGCCGCGCCGCCCGCGAGAAACTGCGTGACGGTGAGGGTCTTGCCGGTTCCCGTCGCCCCGGACACGAGGATGATCGAATCGCGGAAGAATCCGCCGCCGCACATCTCGTCCAGCTCCTTGCTGCCCGACGAGATGCGAACGTTGGACGAATGCTGCCGCAGCTCGATCGCCGACAGCGGGATCACGACGACGCCCTCGCCCGCCATGATCGCGAACGGATATTCGCCCTTCTGGTGGTCCGTGCCGCGGAACTTGAGGATCTCGATCGTGCGACGGCGCACTTCGCCGTCCAGCACGTTGCGCAGCACCATGACGTTGTCGGCGATGAACTCCTCGACGCCGTAGCGCGCGATCGGGCCGTACTCCTCGACGCGCTCGCTCGTGAGGATCGCGGTCACGCCCATCTGCTTGAGCGCGGACGCGATGCGGAACAGCTCGCGGCGCACGATCGAATGATCCGTGAACTGCGAGAAGATCGCGCCGAGCGAGTCCACGGCCACGCGCGTGGCGCCGACACGTTTCACGGCATGTCCCACCCGGGCCAGCAGCGCGGCCAGGTCGAAGCCGCCGCTCTCCACCGAATCCACGTGCGGATCGGGCGACGCATCCACGACGGCGAGCTTGTTGTCCCGCTCCCACTCCGGGAGGTTCCAGCCGAAGCTCCCCATGTTGGCGCGGATGTCGTCGGCGGATTCCTCGAACGTCACGAAGACGCCCGGCTCGCCGCGCGCGATGCCGGCAGCGAGGAATTGCACGGCGAACACCGTCTTGCCGCTGCCGGCCGTCCCGGACAGGAGCGTGGTGCGATTCATCGGCAGTCCGCCCTTCGACACCACATCGAAGGTCTCCATGCCGGTCAGCAGTTTCCGGACGGATCCTGCCGAGTCCTGCGTCTTCTGCGGCATGAAGCGATTTACGGTTTGGGTGTGTCGCGGGGACGTACTTCCAGGCCGAGCAGCACCTTCTCGCGGTCCGACAGGTCGCCGATGACGCGGCGAAGCGGCGGCGGCAGCTGTTTGATCAGCGTCGGTGTCGCGAGCACGCGGTCGCGCTCCGCGAGGTCCGGTTGATCGACGACGTCGATGATCTCGAGGTCGTACTGGCCCTCCAGCTCCTTTTCACAGATGCGGCGCAGATTCTCGATCGCTGTCGCCGCTCTGGGGCTCGATCCGTTGACGTACAGCTTGAGCAGGTATTTCGACAGAGGGCCTCCTCGGCGACACCCTAAATGGAGAATACCTGCATGAAAAGATAGTGCCGCCGCTCAGCCCGGTATCGCATTTGCATAACCCGGACACACAGGCATCCATCTAGCTTTTAAGCCGACCGATGACGGCGACCCGCCCGGAAAAAGAGCGACGCAGCCAACGACGCCTGGATCAGGATCGGCTGCGCGCGATCGTCGACAAAGTCGGCGATGGCATCGTCGTGGTCGGTCTCGATGGCGCCATTCGTTTCGCAAATCCCGCCGCCGAGGAGCTGTTCGGACGCTCGCTGAAGCAGCTGACGGGCGCGGATCTCGGGCTGCCGGCGGTCGCGGGCGACGCCACCGAGATCGAGATCGTACGCCCGCGCGGCGGCAGCGTCGCCGTGGAGCTGCGCGTCGTGGAGACGGAGTGGGACCGCGAGCAGGTACGGCTCGTGTCGCTGCGCGACGTCACCGACCGGAGACGCGCCCACGAGCGCCAGAACCAGCTCGAGCGCGAGCGCATCGCCCGCGCCGAAGCCGAGGCCGCGAGCCACGCGAAATCCGAGTTTCTCGCCACGATGAGCCACGAGTTGCGCACCCCGCTCAACGCGGTCATCGGCTACTCCGAGCTGCTGGACCTCGGCATCGCCGGATCGCTGACGCCGGTGCAGCACAAGCACGTGCTGCGCATTCGCGACAGCGCGCGCCACCTGCTCGGCCTGGTGAACGAGGTGCTCGACCTCTCGAAGGTGGAAGCCGGGCGCCTCGCCGTGCAGACGCGCGCCGCACGCGTGGCGGACGCGGTGGATGCCGCGCTCGCGCTCGTGCAGCCCGCAGCGGAGCAGCGCGGCATCACGCTGGTGAGCGACTGCGCGATGACGGACACCATGTACGAGGGCGACGTGGATCGCGTGCGGCAGATCGTGCTCAATCTCCTCAACAACGCGGTCAAGTTCACCGCGCCCGGCGGCACCATAACGGTCGAATCGGGCGTCGAGCAGCAGCTCCCTGCGCATGTGAAGATGCAGCACGACGCCGGCTGCGCGTTCATTCGCGTGCGCGACACGGGCGTGGGCATACCCCGGGAGCGGCTCGCGTCGATCTTCGATCCCTTCGTGCAGGTGGAGGGGGGACACACGCGCTCCAGCGACGGCTCGGGCCTCGGCCTCACGATCAGCCGGCGGCTCGCGCGTCTCATGGGTGGCGACCTCACCGTCACCAGCGAACCGCAACGCGGTTCGACCTTCACGCTGTGGCTCCGGATCGCCAGCAGCGAGCAGCGGGAAGCGGCACGCTGGCGGTCGGAATCGCCGGACACCGCGGCGCGTCTGCAGGGGCTGGGTGACATCGGCCGCGGCCTGCTGCGCGGGCTGCCCGACTTGATGGAGCGGTTCGTCGACCAGCTGCGGCAGGAGTGCATCGTGCCCGGAGCGCCGAACCTGCGGGCGTCGCAGCTCGGCGACCACGTCACGACGTACGTGGCCGACCTGGCCACGATGCTCATCGCCATCGAGGAGGCGCGCGGGCAGCCGACGCAGCTCGTCGCCGACGGCGCCGAGATCCAGCTGCAGGTGGCGGAGAAGCACGGCCAGCAGCGCGCGCGCCTGGGCTGGACCACCGACACGCTGCGCCGCGAATGGGCGATCCTGCGCGAGGAGATCGTGGTGGGGGTGCGCCGCGCGGCCGCGTCCGTCGATCAGCGCGTCCTCACCGAAGCGATCGCCGTGCTCGAGCGATTCATCGAGCAGGGCGAGGAAGCCTCCTGTCGCGCGTTGGTGAGAGCGGGGAAGCCGCTCGACAGCACCGACGCGTAGCGGCGGCTACAATCCAGAGGGATACGCTTCGGGCGGCTCCTGGACTCCCGCCTCCCACTCCTCGCCCGGCTCCAGCGCGCGCAGCGCCGTCGTCTCGTCGATGTGGATGATCGCGTCGAATTGCTTCGGAAGGACGACGTCGTAGTAATGACTCCAGCGCTCGGTCTCGGGACGGTACACGACGCCGATCGCGCGCTGCAGACGCGGCGGGGTGAGCGCGCGAACGGCGTCGTTGTCGTCGCGCAGGCGCAGGAAGGCGCGCGGCGCCTCGAGCCGGGCGGACGCGTCGTGGAGCACGCGCTCGCAGCTTTCCGCCAGCGACGGCACCACGCGACGCTGCAGTCCGGGCTCGTCCCAATCGTGCGCGGCCGTGACCGACCCGGTGTGTGTGCTGAAGCCGATCAGCCGAACGGCGTCTCTCCCATATCGCTCGCGCGCCAGCTGCCCCAGGTTCAGCTCACCGCGGCGCTTCATGTCGGTGTGGCGCGCGTCGCCGAGGTGGGAGTTGTGTGCCCACACCACCACCTTCGCGAACCTGTTCGAGCCCTGCAGATGCCGGTGCACCGCGTCGAGCGTGTCCGCCATGTGCCGGTCGCGCAGGTTCCAGGACGACACGCGGCCGCGATACATCGAGCGGTAGTAGTGCTCGGCGTTCCGCACCAGCCGCGCGTTCTGCTCGGCGGAGAAGAAATCATCCGCGGCGCGCCGGCCGTCGCGCGAGACATAGTCGAGCTCCTTCTGTCTCAACTCGAGGAGCGCGCGCACGGCTTCGTCCTCGCAGGGATCGGCGAGACTCGCGCTCGTGGCGTAGCCGTACGCCTGGCTGTCGTCGCCGAAGTGCTCGAAGCACGCGTAGCGGTACCGCGCCTGCTTCGCCGCCCCCGGGTCCACACGATCGAGATACGCGAGCACGGACTGGATCGAGCCGAACATGCTGTAGAGATCCAGCCCGAAGAAACCGACGCGCTGTGCGTCCGGGCGCGTCTCGTTCGTCGTGCGCAGCCAGCTCACGAAGTCGCGGACGACGTCGTTGCGCCACATCCATGTCGGGAAGCGGCGAAATCCCTCCAGCGCCTGATCGGCGTCGCGGTCGTCGCCGAGACACTTCACGAAGCAGTCGACGCGCCGCGCGTCGGGCCAGTCGCCCTCGATGCATACCGCGGCGAACTCCTTCTCCTCGATCAGCCGCCGTGTGATGGTTGCGCGTTCGGCGTAGAACTCCTGCGTGCCGTGCGACGCTTCGCCGATGAGGACGAACGTCGCGTCGCCGACGAGATCGAGCAGCGCATCGTAGTCGCGCGCGCCGCCGTGCAGCGGCTCCAGCGCGCGCGCGACGACGTCCGCCGGCGTTACTCGGTGTTCTTGCCGAGCAGTCCGGCCATGAAGGGTTTTGCGATGCATTGGTAGAAGCTCTGGGATCCACAGAGCGCTTCGGCGTCGCGCTCGACGAACTGCTGCACCTTGTTCGGGTATGTGTGACAGCGCGGCGTGTTGGTGCCGTGCACGCATCCGTTGTAGTGCAGCAGGCCTTTCATCAGGGTTCCCGGCTCGGTGCTGACGACGTGGGTGTCCTTCATCGAGCCCGGCTTCAGGTACGTCTGCAGGATGAAGATGCCGTAGCGCAGGTTCGTCGAGTCGGCCGCGATGTCCCGCGCGCCGAATTTCTGGCTCAGCGCCTTGAGCCACACCTTCGGGTACACCTGCATCAGCCCCACGGCGCCGACGTTCGACTTCGCCTTGGAGATGAACTGTGCGTTTTCGGTGAGCATGATGCCGAAGATCACCGCCGGCGGGATACCGCGAAGGAACGCTTCGCGTACCGCATAGCGCGCCACGGAGTCGGCGCGCTCCGGCGCCATCCGCCCGGTGCGAACCAGGTCGGACGCGAACCGCTTCTGCTGCTCGGCGAACTCGGGCGAGGCTTCGATCGCGCGAATGGAATCCGCGACCGGACCCGACGGCATCGAGCGCGCCGCGGCGTCCGCCGCGGCCGCGGCCGCTTGCTGCGCGTTGGGCTGCTCGGCCGGCGCCACCCGGTTGAGCACGTCGCCGACGACGGGCGCGCGGCCCGCGTAGATGGGACGCATGACCGACGCGGTGTAGCCGATGGCGGCCACAGCCGCGACAACGATCAGGATGTCCCAGCCGATACGCTCGAGCCGGCGTCGCCGCGCGACTTTCTTGCGGTCGGCGCGACGGCCCTCGGACGGCTCGAGGCGTCGATCCTTCTTCTCCCGATGTTCCGGGGCTGCTGACGTCGAGTCCTGGACGCCGGGCGATTCCATCTCCACCTACCTCCGCGGTGTGGCGCGGAAGGTGGAATTGCAAGAGGTGCGCTACGCGTATTCCGCGGCGACCTCAGCATAGGAGCGTGGCGCCGGCGCCCCCGAGTCGAGCAGAATCGAAAACGCCGAGCCCACTCCCTGCTCGCTGACCACGTGCAGCCGGTAGCCCAGCATCTCACAGAGCGTCCGCGAGATGGCCAGACCGAGGCCGGTGCCGCCGAACCTGCGCTGGGTGCTGTTGTCGGCCTGCTCGAACATCTCGAAGATCGCGCCGAGTCGCTCCGCGGGGATGCCGATGCCCGTGTCGATGACGTCGATGCGCAGCGCATCGCCCTTCGGGTTGGCGACGACGCCGATGCGCACCTGCCCCCGCTGCGTGAATTTCGCCGCGTTGCTCACGAGGTTCGTCAGGATTCTGCGCAGCTTCGTGGGGTCGCTGACGATCTCATCGAGTGGCGAGGGGAGGGAGATGACACCCGCGACGCCGCGCGCGTGCACGCCCGGATCGCTCATGGCTTCGTCGAGCACCGACTGGATCATCGGCGGCAGCGATACGAGCGCCGGCTCCACGAGCACCTTGCCTGCCTCGATGCGCGACAGGTCCAGGATGTCGTTGATGATGCCGAGCAGGTGCGCGCCGCTCTCCGAGATGCGCTGCGCGAACTCGAGGTCCATCGGCATCAGGTTGCCGGCCTTGTTCTTCATGAGCTGGCGCGAGAAGCCGATCACGGCGTTGAGCGGCGTGCGCAGCTCGTGGCTCATCGTGGCCAGGAACTGACCCTTGGCGCGGCTCGCCGCCTCGGCGGCGATGAGCGCCGACTCGAGCTCCGCCGTGCGCTCGCGGACCTTCTGCTCGAGGATCTCATTCTGTTGCGCGAGCGACCGGTGCAGCAGACGCGTGGTCAGCAGATTCTCCACGCGCACGAGGACCTCGGCGGACTCGAACGGCTTCTCCAGGAAGTCTTTCGCGCCGGCGACCAGGACGCGCTGCCGCGTCTCCGGCGATGCGTCGCCCGTGATCGCGAGCACGGGGAGAAACTCCGCGGGGCCGCACTCCGCGCGCATGCGCTCGAGGACCGCGAAGCCGTCCATGATCGGCATGTGCACGTCGAGACAGACGAGGTCGGGGCGTGCGGCGCAGAAGATCTGCACGGCTTCCGTGGGGTTCGTCGTGGTGCGCACGCTCGTGAAGCCGGCGCGCTCGAGGATGCGCTCCAGCAGCCGGACGTTCGCGACCTCGTCGTCCACGATGAGCACGGGAGACGCCAGCAGCTCGGCGCGGGAAACCGGCGTCGCGGACATTGGATTCAGTATCGGCACCGCTGCCGTCGGATTTTCGCCCGCGGCCCGTCCGCTCACGCGCTCCATCCTTCGCGCGTGAGCCGGCGATTGAGGTCGTACGCGGCGCTGATGAGCGCGATGTGCGTGAGCGCCTGCGGAAAGTTGCCGAGGTGCTCGCCACGCGGGCCGATCTGCTCGGAATACAGGCCGAGGTGGTTGGCGTATCCCAGCAGCTTCTCGAAGGCGAGCCGCGCGGCCTGCAGGTCGCCACCGCGCGAGAGGCACTCCACGTACCAGAACGAGCAGATCGCGAACGTGCCTTCGTTGCCGCCGAGCGGGTCGAAGGTCGCGGTGCGCGTGTCGTAGCGGTATACGAGCGAGTCGTCCATGAGCCGTTCTTCGACCGCGCGCAGCGTGCTGACCCAGCGCGGGTCGTTCGGCGAGATGAAGTGCACCAGCGGCATGATCAGACACGCGGCGTCGATGACGTCCGTGCCCTTGATGCCGACGAAGGTGCGCTGCGATTCGTCCCAGAAGTTCGTGAACACGTCGCGGTAGATCGCGTCCCTCACCTCGCGCCAGCGCTCGATCGGCGCCGGGATCGATCGGCGATCCGCGATCCGCAGCGCGCGATCGATCGCCACCCAGCACATGACGCGCGAATACAGAAAGTGCTGCGGGCCGCCGCGCACTTCCCAGATGCCTTCGTCGGGGCGCTCCCAATTCTGGCACACCCAGTCCACGATCTCGCAGATGCGCCCCCACAGCGTATAGCTCGGCTGCGCCTTGAAGCGATCGAAGAGGTAGAGCGTGTCGATCAGCTCACCGTAGATGTCCAGCTGCAGCTGCTCGGAGGCCTTGTTGCCGATGCGCACGGGCCGCGAGCGCCGGTAGCCGTCCAGGTGCGTGAGCGACATCTCGCGCAGCTCGGACCTGCCGTCGAGGGCGTAGACGGGTTGCAGCTGTCCCGGGTGCGGCATCGCGGCGCTGCGCTTCTCCACCCAGTGCGTGAACTCCTCTGCCTCGTCGAACAGGCCGAGTCGGAGCAACGCGTAGACGGCGAACGCCGAATCGCGAACCCAGATGTAGCGATAGTCCCAGTTCCGCTTCCCGCCGATGCTGGTGGGCAGGCCGAATGTCGGTGCCGCGAGAATCCCTCCGGTGCGGCGCGATTGCAGCAGCTTGAGCGCCAGCGCCGAGCGGCTGATCTCCTCGTACCACCGGCCGCTGTAGTTCGACTTGCCGATCCAGTGCCGCCAGAAGTTCACCGTCTGCTTGAACGCCCGCGCCACGTGTGCGCGGTCGAGGACGAACGGCGCGTGACCGTCGGCGAGCTGCTCGAGCACCATCGCGACGCTCTCGTTGGGTTCCAGGTGCACGCGGGCCACGACGTCGTCGCCATTGCGCCGCAACGGAGCCTGCGCGGCGAGACGCAGCCGTAGCGAGCCGTCGTCCGCGGTGATGATCGCCTCGGTGCCGCGCACGCGAACGCTGTGGCCCAGCGCGCCGTAGCCGGCGCGCGGAGCGCAGCGCACGTCGACGTCGAACGATCCACGCACCGCCTTCACGCGCCGGATGATGCGGCTCGGCCCCGGCGTCGTCGGCACCGGCATGAAGTCCGAGATCTCGCACACGCCGCTGTCCGACAACACACGCGTGAGCAGCACATTCGTGTCGGGCAGGTACATCTGCCGGTAGCGCGGCTGATCGAGCGCGGGGATGATCTCGAAGCAGCCGCCGCGGTCGGCGTCGAGCACGCTCGCGAAGACCGTCGCGGAATCGGATTCGGGCAGGCAGAGAAAGCTGATGCGGCCGTCGAGCCCCACGAGGGCGACGGTCTGCAGATCGCCGATCACGCCATGATGCTCGATCGGCGGATATCGCGATGCGAGATCTCGTGAGCGGCCCCGCCGCCGCGCTTTACCCATCGTGACCCATTGGACGCAGATAAACGCAGGTGAACGCAGATGTACGCAGAAAACAACACAGAAGTGTTGGGTTTTCTAGCTTCTGCGTCCTTCTGCGGTCTTCTGCGTCCTTCTGCGTCTCTGCGTGCGAGGTTACGTGCCGAGACGCACCAGCAAAAACGCGTTGATGGGTGGCAGCACGTAATACCGAGCTTCGCCGAACGCGACGTGGCCGCTGCCGAAGCGGTGTGTGTTCGTGAGGTTGTTCACGAACAGCGACACGCCACGCGTGCCGCGCGTCCAGTCGAGCGAGCCGTCCACTACATAGGATGCGGGGAGCACGAGGTCGGCGTTCCCGGTGTTGTCCAGCTGCGCGCGTGAGCTGAAACGCCCGGCGAGCGAAACCGACAGTTGCGGCGCGAGCGCGATCCTGGCGCGCTGGCTGCTCGTGAAACGCGGGGTCAGCAACGGTTCGACGTCGCGATACTCCTGCCCCGTGGATTCGTCCACGAAGTCGGCGATCCGGGCGCGCATGGCGGTCGCCGTCAGCCCAAGCTCGACCCGCGCCGTGGGCGTCGCCGTCGCGTCGAGCTCGACGCCACGACGCCAGCTCGAGTGCACGTTCACGCGCAGCGGCGTGCCGATGTAGCTCAGCTGTCCGATCGGAAGGATCTCGTCGCGGAACTGCATCGAGAAGACGTTCGCGTCCAGCGACACGCGCTCGCGCCGCAGGCGCACGCCGGCTTCCAGGTCGTGCGCATGCTCCGGCCGCACGCGCGTCAGCGGCGCGACGAACGCCACCGAGCTCGAGTCCACATTGTCCAATCCGCCCAGGAGATCGTTCCGGGCAGGCTCGCGCGCGTTCACCCCATACGACGCGTACGCGCTGACATGGGGCGTCAGCGCCAGCGTGACGCCCGCCTTCGGGTTCACGAAGGTCC
>DATFHG010000065.1:0-11853 GCA_035248725.1 Gemmatimonadaceae bacterium
GGTTCGCTGACGACGCGGACCGCGTCAGTCTCCGACGTGTAGCCGAGTCCGCGCAGCGCCGCGTGCACGTCGTCGCGTATGGCCGGGTCCCGTACCAACACCACGGTCGACGCGGGATCCATGGCGTCGAGCACGCGACGCAACGCGTTCATCCGGCCGGTCTCGCTCACCGCTACGAACGAAAGCGAGGCCGGCGGCGCATCCGACGCCGGCGGCGCGACCCGCCGCGCACGGCGCGCGTACCGCTCCACGATGCTCTCCACTGCCGGGGAGACTGCGCTCGCGAACACCACGCGCGCCGAGTCTTTTGGCATCTCCGCCATCACCGTTTCGAGGGCCTGGGTGTCCGCGGGACCGGCGTCCTCGATCCACGCGAGCACCACCGCTTTCAGGTCGTCGCGTTTGAGGGCCGTGGATTCGATCAGCGCCAGCAACGTCACCGCGTCGCCGAGCACGACATGCGCGGGGTTCGTCCGCTGTACGCGCATCGCCCGCCGCGTGCTCGTCGCCGCGAGGATGCGAACGTCGGGGCGCGCGCTCGCCGCGAGCCGTTCGGCGATGCCCGCCGCTGATTCGGCATCCGCGGTCACCACGACGACTTGTGCCACGGCGGTGCCCGCATCGATGCGTTCCAGCAACGTGCGGACGGCATCTGCAGCCGCCTGCCAGTCTTCGTGCGTGAGATGCAGCTGGTTCTGCCCGCGCGAGACGCCCTGACTTTCCTGTTCCTGTTCCACTGCGTCCTCGGAGTGCTCGAGGTGATTGGCCGACGCGCATCGCGTCGCGGGAGGGGAGGTCAAGTATAGTCCGGCCGAGGCTGCCCCTCCACGCATGCTGTTCTCGCCGCAAGGCGCGAGCCGTCTGGTCCAGCGTTCGCGCGCCCTGTATGTTAGCCGCTCGCGCTGGCGCACTCGTGAGGAATGAAGTGAAGATCCCGATCCAGATAGAGCCGTCATCCGCAGGAGCGGCAACGCCCGCCGTGGAATACCGGTGGGATCCGGATACCGAGATCCTTTCGGCGCAGCTCTCGCCGCGCGCCAGCGGCAAGGGGATGTCCGGATCGGTGGAGCTCGAGGGGAGCGACGGCTCGTGGCTGATCCTCGACGTATCGGGCGGCCGCATCAACGGCATCGAGATCGCCGTGTGGCCCGACGTGCAGATTCGGAGCGCGCTGAAGCCGCCCGGGAAGCTCGAAGACGGCCAGATCGTGGTTCCGTCGCGCAAGTCGCAACCCGACGTCGCGGCGCTGGAAGTCGAGACCCCGATGATCGCCGAGTCGGACGAGACGGAGCGCAATTTCCACTTCACGCTCGGCCGCCCGAAGACCGCACGGACGGTGCGGTGTGCACAGGACCTGCTCGTGGACGTCGACGCGTCCAGCAACCTCGTCGGTCTGTGGCTGCTGAACGTGCCGCCCTTCAAGGCGATCGTGTGATCACGACGATCGTCCTGTGTCGCATCAACCCACCGCAGATTCCCGATGCGGCGCGCGTGCTCGCGGGCGTGGACGGTGTGGACGAAGTGTACAGCGTGTCCGGTGAATGGGATCTGGTCGCGATCGTGCGCGTTCCGCGGTATGAGGACATCGCGCGCGTGGTGACGGAGACGTTCCCGAAGGTGCCCGGGCTGCAGCGTACGCAGACGCTCACCGCGTTCCGTGCCTACTCGAAAAAGGACCTCCAGCAGGCCTGGGACATCGGCGTGGAGTAGTGGACGCGGGATTTCACAACCTGCAGCGCCAGCTCGCCGCACTGCTGCCCGGCGAGACCTGGCTCGAGTCGTCGCCGCCGCTGGAGCTCACGTCCATGGGCGTCGACGAGGCGCCGCGGCTCATTTCGGCGACGCTGCTGGAGGACCGCACGCTCCGCGCCCACACGATCGCGGGCGACGTCGAGCCGCACTTCGCCGCCTTCCTCGACGGCACGCAGCGCAGCCGTGTCATTGCACACGCGGGCGAGGTACCGATCGTTCACGGCGTCATCGCGGCCGTTGTGCGGCAGCGCGTGGAGCGGCGCCTCGGAACCTGGAGGGCGCCCATCGTCCGCGGCGCCTTGTACGCCCCACTCGGGCTGCTCGGCGACGTCTGGCGCGATGCGCTGCGGCGCTCGCGCATCGACGTGGTCGATACGCTCGACGCCAAACAGGGAGATTCGCAGCATCCGTTCGCGCTGCAGGACGCCGCCATTCATGCGATTCAGCGCGCCCGGGAGGCGGCCGAGCGCGAGCTGGCCGAGGCATGGTGTGCGGCCGGAGACGGCGATCTCTTTCTCGACGGCTCCGTGACTGGAAGTGACGCGGTCGCCACGTCGTCCCGCGCCGTTGGCGTGGTGAAGACGCACCGGACGCTGTATGCGGAAGGCGACGCGCTACGCACCGTGCTGCGCCTGCACCGCGCCGAGCGTTCCAGCATATTTCGCATCACGTCGCCGAGGCGGACGCCCGTAGCCAGCTGGTACCTGCGCGTGCGCGACCCGCGCGGCCACGATCCGCTCTGGGGGCTGGTCCGCGTCGAGGTCGCGGAAGCGCACGGCAACCTGCCACAACGCGCGGACGACGTCTCACGATGGGTGCTCGCCGAAGCTCTGCCGCTGGCCGTACCGGACGGTCGGTGGGACAAGATGATGTATGGTATACGTGATTGCGAAGAATTCCTGAGAGCGATTCAGTGAGCCCAGCGGCCGAACGCGTGCTCGGTCGCGTGGTCGCCACGGAAAAGCGGCCGAACACGCCGCACGAGTTCCATTTCTGGACCGCGATCGACTCGCCGATCGGCATCGGCACCATCGTGCGCGTCGATGCGGAGATTCCGGTTGCCGGCCAGATGGTGCGTGTCTACGGTGTGGTCGTGGAAGGATTCAGCTACACCGACCTGCAGTCGCCGATTCACGACGTGCTGGGACACGACGGCTCACCGGCGGGCGCGTCCCTCGCCGCGACGCAACGGGCGGAGATCCGGCTGTACACCGCGCATGTGCTGCGCCAGCTGCCCGAGGAGCCACTCCAGCCCGTTCCGATGGGAAAGGTGGCGCTCGCTTCCGACGAGGACGTCGCCGTCGCGCTGCGGATGGACACCTACCTCGCTGCCGAGGCGCGCACCGCGATTCCCGTCGGCATCTATCGGGCGGGCGCGATGGAAGCACCGATCTATCTTGATGCGGATTTCCTCCTTGGTCCCGAGGCCGCGCACCTCAACATCACCGGCGTATCGGGACTCGCGACCAAGACCAGCGCGGTTGAATGGCTGCTGGCGTCGATCTTCGCGCACTTTCCCGAGCAGAAGGGATCGGTGGCGGCCATCTGCTTCAACGTGAAGGGACCCGACCTGCTCTTCCTCGATCAGCCAGGCAAGCTGGACGAGAGCGATCGCGAGATGTACGAGAAGCTCGGCGTGCGATCGGAGCCGTTCGACAAGGTGGAATACTTCGCTCCCTACACGCCCAAGGGGTTCACGCTGAACACGCTGCGGTCGAACGAGGCGCTCGCGGGCAACATGCGACCGCTGACGTGGGGCCTCAACGAGGTGATGCAGTTCGCGGAAGTGCTCTTGAACAAGGACGACGTGGACGCGAAGGCGGACGCGTTCATCGATTTCCTGCAGGAGCGCGTGATCAACCGCGAGTTCACGGATCCGGTGCTCTCCACCACGCATCGCGTCCGGTCCTTCGGGGATCTCGAGGCGTTCTTCCGCGACTTGCTGCGCGGCGTGGAGGACAGAGGATCGGGCGAATACTGGCGCACCCATCACGTGGCGACCATCCGCAAGGTGCGCAACCGGCTGTCGAACATCTCGACGCGCTGCGCGGGACTGGTCACGGACGAAGGCGTGGTCAGCGATCTGCCCTTCGGGAGCTTTGCCGACAGAACGGTGTACGTAGTCGACGTCGCGTCGCTCGAAGAAGACACGCAGGATCTGATCTTCGCGCGTGTGGTGTCCAAGCTTCGGGAGCACCTGGAGCGGCGCGATCTGGGCGTGAGCCACGTCGTCGTCTTCGTGGACGAGCTGAACAAGTACGCGCCCGGCGACGGACCCGAGACCTACGTGCGCAAAATGCTGCTCGACATCGCCGAACGTGGACGGTATCTGGGCCTCGTGTTGTTCAGCGCTCAGCAGTTCCGGTCACAGGTCCATCGGCGCGTCGTCGGCAACTCGGGCACGTCGCTCTACGGGCGCATGGACATGGACGAGCTGGCGACGCCGGGGTACGCGGTGCTGTCGGCGGCGACCAAGACCAAGCTGGCGACGCTCGAGAAGGGCCATCTCATGGTGCGACACCCGCATTTCGCGCAGCCCATCTTCGTGCGCTTTCCGCGCCCCGCCGCGATGCGCGGCCGCGACGGCGCCGAGCGTTTTCCGCCGGCGGGTGACATCGCACTCGATGTGGCCGTGCTGCGCTCGCTGCGTCAGCTCGATGGGTCGGTGTCGCTCGACTGGGTGAAGCGCACCATCACGGGCCACGACGAAGGGCAGGTCATCCGCGCGCGCAACGCCACGCTTCAGGCGCGCCCGGAACGCGTGCAACCATTCTTCGAGGCGCAGTTCCGCCGCATCGTGCCGCCGGAAGCCACACCGCGGGCAACGACGGTTCCCATCCGCTCGCTGCCCGGCGACGATCCGTACGGATTCTGAGTCGGATGCTCGCGAAGCCGCTGACACTGCTCCTCGCGCTGGCGACGACGGCAGCCGCGCAGCGCACGCCGCTCGAGGTCCGTCCGCGCGTCGGAGATACGCTGCGCATGCGTCTCGATCAGACGACGGAGATGAGCGCGCAGCGTGCGGGTGCACCGGCGCGGCAGGTCACCACCCGCACGACGATGTTGTCGCGGGCGATCGTCGAGAGCGAGGTGGTGGACGCGGCGATCGTCCTCGCCATCACGGATTCGGTGGACGTGTCATCCACCGACGAGAACGCGCGCGCCGCCGCGCTGGCCAACAGTCGCCAGCTGGTGGGCAAGTCGATGCGACTGCGTCTTGCACGCGACGGCAGCGTCACCGTCGCGGAGCCCACCGGCGCGGTGTCGAAGTCCGTGGTGGACCTGGCGTCCGTCATGCCGGCCACGTTCCCGCGCGATCCCGTGGCGGTCGGCGATACCTGGAGTCGTGAGATGCCGATCGCGCCCGCCGCCCTCGCGCGCCTGCTCGGCCCGGGGAGCCGCGGAGGCGTGGCCAGAGCTACGTTCCGGCTCGATTCGCTCTCGCGCCAGGCCGATTTCGCCTACGTCAGCATGCATGGTACGCTCGCGGCGTCGACGCCGGCTGCCGCTCCGCAGACGGCGCTCGTTCCGTCCCCGGCGCTCGACGGTACGGTCAGCGGCGGCATGATCGTGGATCGACGCCGCGGCTGGCTGTCGCAATCGCGATTCGTCGTCGATCTGCGGACGCTCGTCGGCGGCCGCGATGCGTCGCACGCGGCGACGGAGTTCCACATGCGCGTCACGCAACAAATGCGTGTGTTCGGGAGACCACCGGCGCGCTAGATTGGTCGCCGGGTGCGCCTCGTCCATCTCTCGGATCTCCACCTCGGGTACCGGCAGTATCAGCGTCTCACTCCGACTGGGATCAACCAGCGCGAATGGGACGTGGCGAACACGTTTCGCCGCGCGATCGATCGCGTCATCGACATCGCGCCCGAGCTGATCGTCGTCTCCGGCGACGTGTTCCACAGCTCGCGCCCCACGAACGCGGCGATCCTGCATGCCTTCCGTCAGTTCATGCGTCTGCGCACGTCGCTGCCCGAGACGCGCATCGTCGTCATCGCGGGCGACCATGACACGCCGCGCACGACCGAGAGCGGCAGCATCATGGGCCTCTTCGAGCAGATCGGCCTCCACGTCGCGGCGAGCGAGCCACGGCAGTTTCATTTCGCCGAGCTGGAGACCTCCGTCCTCGCGATCCCGGATGGCCACGACATCGCGCGCATGCCGAACGACGCCGCGAAGCACAACGTCCTCGTCATGCACTGCGACGTCGACGACGTGGTGCCGCGCTATTACGCCGAGCTCGATCGCGCCACCGTGAAGCTGTCGCGCGGCGATCTCGCCGCTTCCCGATGGAGCTACGTGGCACTCGGCCACTACCACTCGCACCAGCGCGTGGCGGACAACGCGTTCTACGCGGGCTCGCTGGACTTCACCAGCCTGAACGTGTGGTTCGATCTCGACGAGCACCCGCGGAAGGGATTCGTCGTGTTCGATCTCGAAACCGGCGAGCATCGTTTCGAGGCGGTCGAGGAATCGCGCGCCTTCATCGATCTCGCGCCGATCGATGCGCGCGATCTGAGCGTGGTCGAGGTGAACGCGGCGATCCAGTCGATCGTCGAACGCGTGAAAGGAGGCATCGACGACAAGGTCGTGCGTCTCGTGGTGCGGGACATTCCGCGCGCCGTCGCGCGCGAGCTCGACCATCGCCTGATCCGCGAGTACAAGCGCCGCGCGCTCAGCTTCCATCTCGACACGCGCCGTCCGGAAATCACGCGACGTGATGCCGCGGGCGCGCCGGTACGCCGGCCGTCCGTTGCGGAGTTCGTGCGTCAGAAGCTCGTCGAACGGCCGCTCCCGCCGGAGATCGAACGCGAGCGCGTGGTGGAGCTGGGCCTGAAGTATCTGAACGACGCCGACGCATTCCCGTCCGCGGCGGCGACCACGGCGATCGTGGCGGAGCCGGAGGGCTGACGTGCGCCTGAATCGGCTGCGCCTCACGAACTTCCGACTCCACGTCGACACGCGCATCGACTTCGAGGCGGGACTCACCGGCATCATCGGTCCCAACGGCTCGGGGAAGACGACGATCCTCGAGGCCATCGCGTGGGCCCTGTACGGCATGACCGCGGTCCGCGGCAAGCGGCAGGACGTCCGCTCGCTCGCCGCGTCCGGCCGCGCCGGCGTCCGCGTGGAGCTGGATTTCGACCTCGCCGGTCATCGCTATCGCGTCGCGCGGACGCTCTCGTCCGCGGAGTTGTACCTCGACGGGTCGTCGTCGCCGATCGCGAACAGCACGACGGCGGTGACGGAGCTCATCCGTCGCAAGCTCGGGATGAGTCAGCAGGAATTCTTCAACACGTATTTCACCGGACAGAAAGAGCTCGGCATCATGGCCGCGATGGGGCCGGCCGAGCGGGCGCAGTTTCTCTCGCGCGTGCTCGGTTACGAGAAGCTGCGCGGTGCCCAGACCCTTGTGCGCGAGCGCCGCAACGTCATCCGCGGTGAACTCACCGGTCTCGAGAGCGGGATGCCGCAGAGCGAGGTCGTGGCGCTCGCGCTGTCGCAGACGGACGCGCGCCTCAAGAGTGCCGACAAGGCCGCGTCCACCGCCCTCGAGCGGTTGAAGAAGGCCGACGCCGCGCTCACCAGGATGAAACCGAAGTGGGCGGAGGCGCAGCGCGAACGCGACGCAATGCAGCAGCTGCTCGCGGAGCTCCGTGTGCAGGAGAACGAGGAGCGCGGGCTCGCCCGCGATGTCGAGCGCCTCGAGCGCGAGCGCGCGGACATCGCCACCGCACAGGCCGAGATCGCGGAGATCAGCGAAGAGCTGAACATCCACAAGGATCTTGCCGCGCAGCTCCACGAGATGGAGCGGCTGTTTCAGGAGGAGGGCCGTCGCAAGGAGCTGCTGCGCAGCCGTCGCACCGTGGAGCAGGAGATCACAGCGCTGCGCGGTCGGCGCGGCGACGCCACGCTGTCCCCGGCGACGCTCAAGGAAGCGGAGCGTGTCCGCGACGCTGCCCGCAAGCGGCTCGCCGCGCTCACGCAGGAGCAGCAGGCCGAGCACACCCGCTGGGTCCAGGATCAGCAGGAAGCGTCGACGAAGGTCGATGATTACAAGCAGCAGCACGACGAGCTCAAACGTCAGCGCGAGCAGCTCGCGAATCTGGGCCCGGAGAGCCCGTGCCCCGTCTGTACGCGACCGCTCGGAACGCACTTCCGGGAGGTGCTCGACGAGATCGACGGACGTCTCGCCGAGATCAAGGTCAACGGGCGCTACTGGCGGTCGAAGAGCACGCAGCTCAAGGAGCTGCCGGCGAACCTCACGGAGCTGGGCGCGCAGACGGCCGAGTTGCAGCGCAACATCGAGCAACTGGAGCGCGCGCTCACGGACACGCAGCTGCGGCTGCAGGAGCAGACGCAGATCGATCGCGATCTGGCCGAGCGGGACAAGCGGCTCGCCGGCATCGACGGACAGCTCGCGGCCATCCCGGCGGGATATCACGCCGCGACGCACGCACAGATGCGGCAGCGTCATGCGCAGCTCGCGCCGCTCGCGGAGAAGTCCGCTCGACTCGGCGCGCTCACCGAACGCCTGCCCAAGGTGAAGAAGGAGCTCGAGCGCGCGACGACGGACCTCGGGCGCGTCCGCGAGCGGCTCGAGGATCTTCGTCTGCGCCAGAAGGAATCGAAGTTTTCGGAGAGCGCGTTCGAGAAGCTAAAGACCAGCCACGAGGCCACCCTCGACGAGCATCGCGCTGCCCAACTTGCCGCGCTCGCGGCCGACAAGGAGCTCGAGGCGGCACGCGAGGCGCGGGCGGCGGCGGAGCGCGGCCGCGACGAGCTCGCACGCGCGCAGGAGCGGCTCCGCCTGCTCACGCTGGACCGCCGCACGCACGACGAGCTGGATCGCGCCTTCACGGATATTCGCGCGGAGCTCAACGAGCACGTCCGACCGGAAATCTCCGACCTCGCGAGCGGGTTCCTGGCCGAGCTCACGGATGGGCGCTACACGGATCTCGAGCTCGATGATGACTACAATGTCATCGTCAAGGAGGACGACGTTCCGAAGCCCGTGATCTCCGGTGGCGAGGAGGACCTTGCCAATCTCGTCCTCCGGCTAGCGATTTCACAGATGATCGCGGAACGCGCGGGCCAGGCTTTCTCCCTTCTGGTGCTCGACGAGGTGTTCGGCTCGCTGGACGAGACGCGCCGTCACAACGTCGTCGAGCTGTTGCGTCGCCTCCACGACCGCTTCGAGCAGGTCATCCTCATCACGCACATCGAGTCCGTGCGCGAGGGACTCGATCGGGTGCTGACCGTGCGATACGATCCCGAGACGCAGACGTCGCGCGTGGAGCAGGAGTCCGCGCTCGCACTCGAGACCGAGGAGTCGTCCCTCGACGCATATGCCGGCGCGGGAACGGCGGGGGCGGCGGGGGCCGCCGACTGATGGCGACGTCACGCTCCTGGCGACCGAGTCACGTGCTCGACGGCCCGCACGCCGCGCGGCTCGACGAGATCGATGATCTGAACCAGGTATTCAGCGAGGCGTTCACCGAGCGCTATCGCCGTGACGGCATGGTCGGTGTGCGGGTTCCGTTTCTCAATCCTGCAGTCTGGCGTTACGCGATTCGCGACGCGGCAGACGGCGCGATGGTATGGCGTGGCGAGCGCGGCGAGATCGTGGCGTTCAACATCGTGCATCGATCGGGGATCGAAGGGTGGATGGGTCCCCTCGCCGTGCGCAGTGAGCACCAGGGATCGGGCGCTGGGAAGGAGATCGTCCGTCGCGGCGTGGAGTGGCTCAAGGTGCACGGCGCCGAGACGATCGGCCTCGAGACGATGCCGCGCACCATGGACAACATCGGCTTCTACTCGGCGGCTGGTTTCGTCCCGGGCCGGCTGACCCTCACCACCACCGTCGACGCGACGTATGCGGACAAGCCCGGACTGCTCTTCGGCCGCCTGACGAATCGCGACAAGGACGACATGCTGGTGCGCTGTCGCGATCTCGTGCACGCCTTGCTGCCCGGCTACGATCATACGCGCGAGATCCAGCTCACCGACGAGCTGGCCCTCGGCGACACGTTGCTGCTGATGCGCCGCGACGAGCTCGTGGGGTTCGCGCTCTGCCACACCGCACCCCTCGTCGAAGGGCGCGCACGCGAGGACCTGCGCGTCCTCAAGTTGACGCTGTTCGATCTCTCGTCGTTCGACGAGATGGTGCGGATGCTCAGCGATCTGGCCCGGCGGTCGGGCACGCGACGCGTATCCATCCGCCTGCAGGGCGAGTACGAAGCCGCGTATCAGCGCCTCATCGCGCTGCGCGGGCGCGTCCGCTGGACGGATCTCCGCATGACGCTCGGCGGTTTTGGCGAGCGGCGCGCGGAACGTGGCCTCGTCCTGTCCAACTGGGAAATCTGAGCCGCCGTTCTCCACGATGCAGCTGAAATCCCTGGAGCGTCTGGGCAAGCGTCTGGCCACGCGGATCATCCAGGCGTTGATGCCCAACGAGGCGCGGGGCGAGCGGCCGGACTGGCGCGAGCGGCGGTATCGCGTGCTGTTCCTGCGCCACGATCGCATCGGCGACATGATTCTCTCGACGGGTATCGTCCGCACGATCGCGGAGGCGTTCCCGAACATCGAGCTCGACGTGCTGGCGTCGCCGGTCAACGCGCCGGTGCTGCGCAACGAGTCGTACGTGCACGACGTACTGGTCGTGAACACGAAGAAGCCGCTGAGCTACCCGCGGACGTTCCGCGAGCTCCGGCGGCGCCGCTACGACGCGGTGATCGACTGCATGGTGACGGCACCGTCGTTCACGACGCTGTTGCTGATGCTCGCGTCGGGCGCGCGGTATCGCATCGGCGTCGCGGGGCGGGGAAACGAGTTCGCGTACACGCTGCCCGTGCCGCCGCGTGAAACGGCGACGCATCTCGTCGACCAGCTGGGCGCACTCGTCACAGCGTTCGGACTGCAGCCGGCCGCCGTCGACCTGAAACCTCGGGTGCGGCTCACCGCGGAAGAGCGGGAGCGCGGTGAGCGGCTATGGCGCGGCGCGACCGATGACCGTGGACCCATCGGACCACGCCTGCTCGTGAACGTATCGGCGGGACGCGCGCATCATGCATGGCCCGACGATCGCTTCGTCGCCGTCATTCGGGCCGTGCGGGAACGGGCGACGGACGCGGAAGTGGTCGTGGTCAGCTCGCCGGGCGATCGCGCGCGCGCACGCACCATCGCCGCCGCGGCCGGCGCGCGGCTCGTGGAGGATCGAGGGATTCGCGATGCGATGTCGCTCGTGGCCGCAGCGGATCTCGTCTTCACGCCGGACACGAGCATCGGGCACGCGAGCAGCGCCTTCGACAAGACCGCCGTCGTGCTGCACCCGCGCGGCAACGCCGCCGCATGGGGTCCCTATGGGACGAACGGTCGCGCGATCGAAAGTCGAACGGCCGACGTCGCCGGTATTACTGCTGAGGAGGCTTCGGCGGTCGTGCTGGCTCGCTTCGCTTCACGATCCGCCAGATGAGCAGTGCGACGCCGGCGGTCAGCAACGCGTGCGTGTAGCCCGGCGCGTTGTTCACGACGAAGGTGAGAACGGCCCAGACGATCAGCATCACGATGGAAATGATGAGCCACGCGTCCATGATTTTCATTGACCTCGGTTTGGCGCGGTCGTAAATTACGCGCTCCAAGCTGGTTCATGGGCGGAGAGCTCCGTTTTTCAGCCGATAAGTCCAATTGGCGGGTTCGACAAACTGTACTGACGTCATGCCCCCAGTGCGGGGGAAGGCGGAAGGTGTGGTGAGGACCTCACGTTTTCTTTTGGGCTTGATAAAACCCTCTTCGTTCCATTCTATCGAGCCCCGCGGCAACACCGCGGGGTTCGGTTTTTTGGGGTCATGAGCGCAAACGTCACCGTCATCCGTCGCCTGCACTTCAGCGCCGCGCATCGCGTGCACAACCCCGCGATGTCCGAGGAAGAGAACCGGCGCACGTTCGGGAAATGCAACAACCCGAACTGGCACGGGCACAACTACATCCTCGACGTCGCGGTCACGGGAGCTATCGACGCGCGAACCGGCTACGTCATCGACCTGTCCCGCGTGAAGCAGATCGTGGAGGAGCAGGTGATCGCGAAGGTCGACC
>DATFHG010000066.1:0-25530 GCA_035248725.1 Gemmatimonadaceae bacterium
CCGTGAGGATCGTGTCGAATTTCAGTCCCAGCCGGTCGAGACGCTCGCGCAGCACCTTGTCGGCGAGCTGCGCTTTCTCGAGCGCGTCCGGCCACGCGTACACCAGCGTCCCGACCGCCTTGAAACCGCTCTTGTAGGCGATGGACACCTTGAGCTTGTCTGTGGGCGGGCGGCCCTTGATGCCAAACACGCGGACCCGATCGGGCCCGTCGTCCGCCAGCTGGATGGAGGTGAAGTCGGCGACCACGTCCGGCGTGATGTACGACCGCGGATCGCCCATCTCGTACAGCAGCTGCTCGGTGATGCTGTGGATCGAGACGCGTCCTCCGGTGCCCGCGTGCTTGGTGACGACGAACGTGCCATCGGCGCGGCCCTCGACGATCGGGTAGCCGACGTTCGCGAGATCCGGGATCGAGCGCCAGTCGTAGAGACAGTTGCCGCCCGAGCACTGGGCGCCGCACTCGATGATGTGTCCCGCGATGATGCCGGCGGCGAGACGGTCCCAATCGTCGTCGGCCCAGCCGTACGTGAACCGCAGCGGCGCCATGGTGAGTGCGGTGTCGGTGGACCGGCCGGTGATGACGATCTGTGCGCCGCGAGTGAGCGCGTCGACGATGGGCTTCGAGCCGAGATACGCGTTCGCGGAGAGCACGCGATCGCGCACGCCGGCGAGCGGCTCGTCGGTGTCCATGTTGCGCAGCTCGTTCCCGCCGGAGATCAGCTCGTCGAGACGCGGCAGCAGGTCGTCGCCGCTGACGACGCCGAGTTTGAGCGAGGCCCCATGTTTCGCGAGCACCGCCCGTACCGCGTCGGCACAGGCGCGCGGATTCACGCCGCCAGCGTTCGCCACGATCCGGACACCCTGCGTCGTGAGTGCGGGGACGACGCTCTCGACGGCACCGATGAAGTCGCGCGCGTAGCCCATGTTCGCGTCGCGCTCCTTCTGCTTCTGCAGGATCGACATCGTGACTTCGGCCAGATAGTCGAGCATGAGGTAGTCGACCTTGCCACCCTCGACCTGCCGGCGCGGTGCGTCGAGCGAGTCGCCCCAGAACCCCTGGGCACTGGCGATGCGCACGACATCGGTCGGGCTCATACCGTCTCCGGCAACACGAACGGCCCGAGGTGGGGTCCGCGATTGTGCAGCGCGGTGCGCAGCGCCATCGCCAGTGCGTCGCGCGTTTCTTCCGGATAGACGATGGCGTCGACGAACCCGCGCGCGCCCGCGTAGCGGGCATCGAGCTGGTGCTCGTAGTCCGCGCGCATCTCCTCGATACGATCCTTCGTGTCGACCGGCAGGTCGGTGCCGGCCTTCTTCGCCTGTTCGATATCGGGACCGTGGACGGCCTGCACCGCCGCTTCCCCTTCCATGACGCCCATGCGTCCCGTGGGCCAGGAGAAGATGAAGTCGGGATCGAATCCCTGGCCGGCCATCGCGTAGTAGCCCGCCCCCGAGGCGTGGTTCACGGTGAGCACGACTTTTGGCACGCGCGCGCACGCCATCGCTTCGACGAAGCGCGCTCCGGCGCGGATGATCCCTTCATGTTCGGCTTCCGGACCAACCATGAATCCGGAGACGTCCTGCACGAACAGCAGCGGGATGCCCTGCCGGTCACACCGGTCGATGAAGAACGCCACCTTCTCCGCACTCTCGGCGTAGATGATGCCGCCGAACCGCGGCCGTTCGCCCGGACGCGTCTTGATGAGGCCCCGCTGGTTGGCGATGACGCCGACCGGGATCCCCGCGATGCGTGCATCGCCGCAGATCATCTCGGCCGCGAGGTGCGGCTGGAACTCGTCGAGCTTGCCGTCATCGAGCAGCGCTTTCAGCACGCTGTGCATGTCATAGGACATGCGGTGATCGGCCGGCAGGAGATCGTACAGCTGGTCGCTGGTCGCGGGTCGTTGGTCGCGGGTCTTCGTGACTGCGTCCGCGACCTGCGACCCGCGACCCGCGACCGGCGGCAGTGCCGCCACCAGATCACGCAACTTCTTCAGGCAGGCTTCGTCGTCGTCGACCGCGTAGTGCGCGACGCCGCTGATCTCCGTGTGCGTCAATGCTCCGCCGAGGGATTCTGCGTCGATCGTCTGACCGGTGGCGCCCTTCACGAGATTGGGGCCGCCGAGTCCCATGAACGACGTGCCCTTCACCATCACGATCACGTCGGAGAGCGCGGGCAGATAAGCGCCCCCGGCGATGCACGGCCCCATGACGGCCGCGAGCTGCGGCACGTGCAGATACCGCCGCATGATCGAGTTGTAGTAGAAGAGGCGCGCAGCGCCGTACTGACCCGGAAATACGCCACCCTGGTACGGCAGGTTCACGCCCGCCGAATCCACGAGGTAGATGATGGGGACGCGGCAGCGCATGGCGATCTCCTGGGCGCGCAGCATCTTCTTGATCGTTTCGGGCCACCAGGACCCTGCTTTCACGGTGGCGTCGTTCGCCACGACGACCACCTCGCGTCCGTGCACGAGCCCCACGCCGGTGACGACGCCCGCGGCCGGCGCCTGGCCGTCGTACTGATCGTACGCCACGAGCAGTCCGACCTCGAGGAAATGCGCGTCGTGATCGCACAGGAGCTCCACGCGCTCGCGCGCGGTGAGCTTCTTCTGCTTGTGCTGCCGGGCAATGCGTTCCTTGCCGCCGCCCTCGCGGAGCTTTGCCTCGAGAGCCCGCAGCTCGTTGCTCAGTTCACGCAGACGGCTCTGATGCGGTGCGTCGGCCTTCGTCACGCTTCCTGTCGCTGACGCTCTGCGAACCACGAGTTGATGTAATCCACGAGGTCGGAGGTCCGGGTACCGGGTCCGAAGAGCTGGCCGACGCCCTGTTTGCGCAGCTCGTCCATGTCCTCTTTCGGAATGATGCCGCCGCCGGTGAGGAGGATGTCGTCGCGGCCCGCCTCGCGCAGCATCTCCAGCACCCGGGGGAACAGCGTCATGTGGGCACCGCTGAGAATGGACAGACCCACGACGTCCACGTCCTCCTGGACGGCGGCGCTCGCGATCATCTCCGGCGTCTGATGCAGGCCGGTGTAGATGACCTCCATGCCCGCGTCGCGGAGCGCGGCCGCGACGACTTTGGCGCCGCGATCGTGTCCGTCGAGGCCGGGTTTGGCGACCAGAACTCGTATGGGTCGGGATGCCATGCGAAGAAGCTACTTCTCCTTTCTCGCGATCAACAACATTTCCGAGGACGTGCGACGCAGCGGCCGAGCGGTCCAGCCGTCATGCGCCTGCTCGACGATCAGTCCCGCATCGCGACAGAGCTCGGCGAGCCGGGTGGCGGTGTACAGCCGGATCCGATGCGTGCGATGACCACGCGCGCGCGCGGCCCGCCCCTCCCACTCCGATCGCACCGTCAGCGTTCCGGACAGCGCGTCGAACGACCGTTCCTGTGCGACGAGCGTGCCATCGGAGGTGCGCCACCAGTCGCGGGCGAGGAACCTCGCCGCGACGCCGTCGCGGCTGGCGCCGTGCCACAACAGCACGCCGCCGCGTTTCAACACGCGGCTGAACTCGCGGACCACGCGGGCGTCGTCGTTCGGGTCATCGAAGAAACCGAAGGACGTGAAGACGTTGAGCACGGCGTCGAAGCGCCCGCTCCACCACGCGGGCAACGTGCGCATGTCAGCACGCGTGTAGCGGAGCGTCGGGGCTGTACCGCGCGCTTTCGCGCGTTTCAGCAACACCGGCGAGTAGTCCACCGCGTCGACGTCGTAGCCCGCCTCCGCCAGCAGATGCGCGTGTCGGCCCTGGCCGCACGGGCAGTCGAGGATGCGCGCCCCCACGGGAAGCTCGAGGACGTCGACCATGCGCGCGACGTCCTGCCGGTCGCGGACGAGATCGAAGAGCGGTTCGTACTCGAGCAGGTAGCGCGCGTCGAAGTAGTCCTTCCACCACTCCGGCTTCAGAAGAACACGGGCTCGCGATACGCCCCGAACACGTCCTCCAGCGCGCGCCGGATCTCGTACAGGGTGCAGTAGGCGCGGGCCGCTTCGAGAATGTGCGGCATCGTGTTCTCCTTCCCGCGCGCCGCCTGCCGCAGCCGCTCCAGCGCGGTGGTGCACCGGCCGTTGTCGCGCTTCTCGCGCAGCTCCTTCAGGCGCCGCCGCTGATCGCGGTCGGTATCCTCGCCGACCTTGAGGATCGGAATGGTGAGCTCGGGCTCTTCGGTCACGAACTCGTTGACGCCGACGATCGCGCGACGGTGCTGCTCCACTTCCCACTGCTGCCGTGCCGCGGACTCGGCGATCTTGCGCTGGAACCACCCCTGCTCGAGGCCTTTCACCACGCCGCCGACAGCCTCGATCTCCTCGAAGATGCGTTCGGCGCCCTGCTCGAGCTGATCGGTGAGCGCCTCGAGGTAATAGGAGCCTCCCAGCGGGTCGATCACGTTGGGCACGCCACTCTCATACGCGAGGATCTGCTGCGTCCGGAGCGCGACCTGGACCGCCTGCTCCGTGGGCAGCGCCAGCGTCTCGTCCATCGAGTTCGTGTGCAGCGACTGGGTGCCGCCGAGGACGGCGGCGAGCGCCTGATACGCGACCCGCACCACATTGTTCATCGGCTGCTGCGCGGTGAGCGTGACGCCGGCCGTCTGCGAGTGGAAGCGCATCATCCAGGAGCGCGGATTCCGCGCGCCGTAGCGTTCCTTCATGTGACGCGCCCAGATGCGGCGCGCGGCGCGCAGCTTGGCGATTTCCTCGAAGAAATCGTTGTGGATGTCCCAGAAGTACGAGAGGCGCGCGGCGAAGTCGTCGACGTTCAGCCCGCGCGCCAGGCCGCGCTCGACGTACGTGAAGCCGTTGGCGAGCGTGAACGCGAGCTCCTGCGTGGCGGTCGCCCCGGCTTCGCGGATGTGGTAGCCGGAGATGGAGATGGTATTCCACAACGGCGCGTGATCCGCGCCCCACTCGAAGCAATCGACGATGAGACGCAGCGCGGGCTCGATCGGAAAGCACCACGCGTGCTGCGCCATGTACTCCTTGAGGATGTCGTTCTGGATCGTGCCGCGCACCTTGTCCAGGCTGACGCCCTGCTTCTCCGCCGCGGCGAGATAGAAGGCCCAGATGATGATCGCCGGGCCGTTGATGGTCATCGACGTTGAGACCTGATCGAGCGGAATGCCGTCGAAGAGGATCTCCATGTCCGCCAGGCTGGAGATGGCGACGCCGGTCTTTCCCACCTCGCCCTCCGACCGGGGATGATCGGAGTCGTAGCCCATCAGCGTCGGAAAATCGAATGCCGTCGACAGGCCCGTCTGCCCGTGCTCGAGCAGAAACTTGAACCGCTCGTTCGTGTCCCGCGCACTGCCGAACCCGGCGAACTGCCGCATCGTCCACAGCTTGCCGCGATAGCCGGTCGGATGGATGCCGCGCGTGAAGGGATACGTGCCGGGGACGCCCAGCTCCACGGCGGTATCGGAGTGGACATCCAGCGCCGTGTAGAGCGGCGCGACCTCACCAGTGGAATTGAACCAGGCGGGGGCGCGGAGCTGGCCGGCCGCGAAGCGACGTCGCCATTCCGCGACCTCCGCGCGCAGCTCGTCGAGCTCCGCCTGCTCCGCCGGCCGATCAGTGAGGTCCCGCGTCGAAGTCATGTCGATGTTCGTGTGAGTAGGTCGCCGCTCCGACTGAGCAACTCGTCGGCCACGTCGAACGGATTCCGCGATCCCGCCTCGAGCGCCGGAAGCTGCTCGTCGAGCCAGGTCCCGATCGCCGCATCCGTCCACAGACGCCGCCGCACCCGCGATTCCACGACTTCCACCACCCGCCGACGCAACCGCGCGCGCCGCCGCACATGCAGCTGGCCGCTCTCGGCAAGATAATGAAAGTGGCGATCGACCGCGTCGACGACGCCGTCGATCCCCTCGTGCTTCACCGCGACGGTCGGCAGCACGGGGGGCGTCCACGAATCCTCCGACGCCCGGGCCGACTCGCGTGCCGCTTTCGCCGGATTCATGGCGAGCTTCTCCTCCTTCGTCATCGCGCGGCCGAGCTGAACGCCGTGATGGGCCGGCACGTTCTTCAGTACCTCGCCCATGCGGAGACCGAGCATCAGCTCGAGCTCGTGGCGCAGACGGTCCGCACCGGGGCGATCCGCCTTGTTGACGACGAACGTGTCCGCGATCTCCATCAGTCCCGCCTTGAGTGTCTGGATGGAATCCCCGGATTCCGGCACCAGCACGACGACGGTGCTGTCGGCATTGCGGGAGACGTCGAGCTCACTCTGACCGACGCCCACCGTTTCGATGATCACGCGATCGGTACCGAACGCGTCGAGGACGTCGGCGACTTCTCCGGTCGATTCGGCCAACCCGCCGAGGGAGCCGCGCGTGGCCATGGAGCGAATGAACACGCCCGGGTCGAGCGCGACCGATTCCATCCGGATGCGGTCGCCCAGCAACGCACCGCCGGTGAACGGGGACGTCGGATCCACCGCGATCACGGCCACGGTCAGGCCGGCTTTGCGATACTGGCTCACCAGCGATGCGGTGAGCGTGCTCTTCCCGGCGCCGGGCGGTCCGGTGATGCCGATGCGTCGCGCGCGACCGATGCTCGCGTGCCATGTCGCCAGCAGTGCGTCGAATCCGTCGCGGTGGTTCTCGACGATGCTCACCGCCCGCGCCAGCGCGGGCTTGCGGCCCGCCGCGAAGTCGTCGAGCAGGCGACGATGATCGGTCATGCGCGCGCCAGGTTTGGCGCGGCCGCAACGGTCGCGGGCTCGTCGTGTTCGTCGCGGATGTCGCCCACCAGCTCCTCGAGCAGATTCTCGAGCGTCACGATGCCCAGTGTGTGGCCGTGATCGTCGTGCACGACGGCGAGATGCAGGCGCGCGCGCAGCATGCGAAAGAGCAGCTCGCTGCACGACGTGTCGGCAGGCGTGTAGGCGACGGGACGGAGCGGAGGTAGCTCCTCCGCGCGCGCCTTGAGCACGTCGAACGCGTGATAGATGCCGAGCACCTGCTCGAGGGAACCCTTGTACACGGGGACACGCGAGAACGCGGATTCGGCGATGCGCGCGGCCACCGCCCGGGGGTCGAGGCCTTCCGGAAGGGCGAACACCTCCGCGCGCGGCGTCATGACGTCGCGCACGACCTTGCTGCCGAACTCCATCACGCCGCTGATGATGGCGATCTCCTCCTGGCGGCCGACGCCTTCCAGCTCCCCTTCGCGCAGCAGATCCTGCATCACCTCGTGCGCCGGCCCACCGTCGGCGAGGGCGTCGGCGGCGTCCGCGCTTTTCCGGCGCGCCGGCCACAGCAAGGGTCTGGTGGCGAGGTCGAAGACGCGCAGCACCGGCATGCACACGGGAATGAGCGCCGCGGGAAACCGGCGCGCGATCGTCCGCGGGAACAGCTGCCCGATGAATACGACCGCGATGGTATAGACCACCAGCTCAGTCACGGCGATGTCCTGTCGCCGGTGGCTGTGCCAGCCGATGATGATCCCGGCGATGCCGAGCACGATGGCGTTGCCCGCGACGGCCGCCGCGAGCAGGCGCTGCGGCCGCTCGAGGTACAGCAGCACGGACGTCGCGCCGCGCAGGCGTCGCTCGGCCCAGTGCCGCAGCCAGATCCGGCTGGCGGAGCGGACCGCCATCGCCGCGGCGCTGAGCCACGCCACGACGATCAGGCAGAGGACGAGTGCGAGGTGAAAGCTCACGCCGTCTCCGCGGCGGCGAGCCGCTCGAGGTAGAGGCGTTCGATGCGCCGGCGTCGCACGCGCTCGACGACGACGCGGAAGCCGTTGATCGTCTTCGATTCGCCGGCGCGCGGTACGCGACCGAACGCGTCGTACACCAGTCCAGCGACCGTCGTGAGATCGTCGCGCTGCCAGTCCGCCGCGATCAGCTCCGACAGGTCGGCAAGCGACAAGCGGCCGGCGACCCAGAACCGGTCCGGACCGTCCTGGCGCACGGAGGCCTCTTCCTCGTCGTACTCGTCGCGGATCTCGCCGACGATCTCCTCGAGTACGTCCTCGATGGTGACGAGACCGGCAGTGCCACCGTACTCGTCGATCACGAGCGCGATGTGCGTGCGCTGTGCCTTGAAGTCGCGAAGCTGTTGATCGATGGTCTTGGTCGCCGGGATGAACGTGGCCGGCCGGATCAGCGTGCTCCAATCGTCGTGCGGTTCCACGGCGGCAATGATCGACGGCAGCAGGTCCTTGGCGTACAGAATGCCGAGCACGTTGTCGAGCGTGTCGTCGAAGACCGGGAAGCGTGCGTGCTCCGAACTGCTGACCCGATCCAGCACCTCCGACCACGGCGTGGACTTCTCGATCCCGACCACGTCGACGCGCGGGATCATGATCTCCTGCACTTCCGTGTCGCCGAGCGAGAAGACGCCGTACAGAATTTCCTCTTCTGCGCCTGTGACGTCGGCTTCGGCCGCGACGACCTCGCGGAACTGCTCCGCACCCTCCTCGCGCTGCGCGCGTTCCTCGTCCGCAGGCGGCAGCGCACGTTTCAGCGCACGCTCGACCGACAGCCCGATCGCCGTCACGGGCAGAAAGATCCGGTCGACGATCGACACAAATCGCGAGATCCACGGCGTGGACGACAGCGGGTGCGTCGCGCCGCGCGTTTTTGCGGTGCCCTCCACGAGCGCGACGTGCACCAGGAGCACGGCGAGAGACACGGTCACGCCGATCAGATCCGTGGGCGCGATCTCGAAGACCGCGAGCGCGAGCGCCGTCCCCATGACGAGATGCGACAGGACACGCCCGCTCACGAGGGCGCGATGCGCGCGCTCCGGATCCGGGAACATGCCGCGCGACGCGGCCGGCGCGAGCGCGAGCAACGCGCCGTCCGCCGTCGCCAGCAGCGCCGCAACCCCGAACGACGCAAGCACGACCGCGAGCCAGACCATCAGTGACGCGCCGAGAGACGCTGCACCAGACGCTCCTGGCGCTGCCACATGGGCGAGCGCGTTCGCCCCTCGCTCTCGGGATGATCGTAACCGAGGACGTGCAGCGTCCCGTGCACGACCAGGCGAACGAGCTCGTCGCGGATGGCGACGCCATTGGCGCGTGCCGACTGCCGCGCCACGTCGGGTGCGATGTAGACATCGCCGACGACCGGTGCCGTACGCGACGGGCGTCGAAAGCCGAACGAAATCACATCCGTGCTGCCGGACCGGCCGAGATGCTTTCGGTTCAGCGCACGCATGCGCGCGGTGCTGACGAACGTCACGGACACCATCGCGTCGCGCACCTTCTCCGATCGCAACACGGTCGTCACCGCCTGGAGCACTCGCGCGCGCGGGAGCGGGAGTCGCACGCCATCCGTGGATACGCCGACGGCGAGACTCATCGGGACGCGAATTCCGCGGTGATGCCGCCGCTCGAGCGCGGATAGTCGATGCGACTGTGGTACATGCCGTTCAGCACGCGAACGAACTCCTCCTTCACGGTCTCCAGCTGCCGCAACGTCAGAGGCGCTTCGCGCAGCTGCCCCTGCTCGAGTCGCTGCCGCACGATATGCTCGATCACTTCGCGCACGCGGGACGGCGTCGGCTCGCTGAGCACGCGCGTCGCGGCCTCGACACCGTCGGCGAGCATCACCACCGCCGTTTCCGCGCTGCGCGGCACGGGACCCGGGTACGCGAATTCGGCGGGATCCACGTCCACGCCGTTCTCGCGCGCCTTCCCCAGGAAGTACGCGATCTCCCCGGTGCCATGGTGCTCGGTGATGAACGCCTTGATGATGCGTGGCAGGCGATGCGCGTCCGCGAGCGCGAGCCCCTGTCGCACGTGGTCGCGGATGATCTCCGCGCTGTCCCCCGGGCCGAGTGCGTCGTGCGGATTCCGTCCCTTGGCCTGGTTCTCGACGAAGTACTGCGGCCGTCCGAGCTTCCCGATGTCGTGGTAGTAGGCGCCGACACGCGCCAGCAGTGCGTTGGCGCCGATCGCCCGGCACGCGGCGTCCGACAGGTTCGCGATCACCATGGTGTGCGCGAACGTGCCCGGTGCCTCGAGGCTGAGCCGCTGCATCAGCGGCCGGTTGAGGTCGGACCACTCGAGCAGCGTCAGCTCCGTCTCGATGCCCGTGTACGACTCCGCGAGCGGAAGGAGCAGGAGTGCGAGGAGAATGCTCGCGAGGGCGTTGAGCGCTCCATGGCCGGCGGACGACGCGATGACGGACGCGCCCTGGTCGAGCATGAGGCCAATGGCCACGGCGGCGGCGAGGTACGCGCTGCCGGTCGCGAGCAGCCACACGTACGACTGATTCCGCCGCGTCACCGCGCGCACGCTGAGCGCGGCGACGGCGCCGCCGACGAGATTCACGAACAGCGCGTTGGTGCCGCGGAACGGCGCCTGGGCGCCGATGAGGATCGTGATGATCATCGTCACGATCATGCTGATCCGCTGATCGAAGAGCGCGCTCGCGACGACGGCGGCCAGCGTGACGGGGATCAGCTCGGGGCGCAGCGGCCGCATGTGCGACACGAGCGCCGCCGCGATGACGATGATCGCGGTCGAGGCGGCCAGCACCACGACCGATCGCCAATGCAGATAGACCCGTCGCCGGAAGGCCCAGAGCGCCACGCCGAGCAGTGCGATGATGATGAGGTCGAAGAGCACCGCCCCCGCTGCGCGCCGGAAGCGCGGTGTCGCGTCGCGCGGACCGGCGAGCATCTGCTGCAGCGCACGCAGCTTCTCGTGCTCTTCCTTGCCCACCACTTCGTGCGCGCCGACGATCTTCTCACCCGCGAGCACCGAGTACTTCGTGATGGGGACGGCGCGCTGCACGTCCGCCAGTCGCCGGTCGGTCTCCACCCGATCGAAGACGATCGTCGGCCGGAACAGCGCGGTGATGACCTTGAGGTAGGCCGACGTGCCCGGATCGGACGCGGGATCCGGATTGAGCAGCCGCGCGCGCGAGATGAGCTGGCCGAACGTCATGAGGCTGTCGCTCGGCACTTCGTGCTCGCGATTGCCGCGTCGAAGCACCACATCGCCGCGTACCTGATCCATCACGCCGCTGCCGACGACGCCGCCCGACAGCCAGCGATCATAGGAGCGGCCCGCCGCCGCGAGCAGACGCGCGCGCCGCGCGGGCGACGCGAGATATGCCGCCTCGTCCACGTCGAGCGCGATCCCGTACAGTCGCGACGTTGCCTGAAGCGCCGCAATGTTCTGCGGCGCCTTGGCCGCGGTCGCGAATGCGCGATCCAGCGCCCGGAGCAGTTGCCGCGTGGTGTCGAGCGCCTCGCCGACGAAGCGGAACACCGGTTCCGTGGCGTGCATCGCGTCCTGGCGCTCGGCCTCGAGCTCCGCGCCGGTCTTCGGCACGGTGAACGCGAACGGTGCGATGACGTTGTCGGCCGCTACGGCGCCGACTTCATAGACGGGGATCTGCGTCGCGGGCGCTTCGGGAAACAGCCCGTAGGTGAGGAGCGCGAGCCCGACGCCGAGCGCCAGACGTGGTCCATGGAGTCGCCACGTGGTTCGCGACACGTGCTCAGGCGTGGTCTTCCGACTCGTACGCCCGGATGATGTCGCGCACCAGCCGGTGTCGCACGACGTCGGTTTCGTTGAAGTACTGGAACGCGATGCCGTCGATGCCCGGCAGCAGGCGCTCCACCTGGATGAGCCCCGACTCGGTGTTCTTCGGCAGATCCACCTGCGTCTTGTCGCCCGTGATCACCATGCGCGAGTTCACGCCGAGGCGCGTGAGCAGCATCTTCATCTGCATGGCCGTCGCGTTCTGCGCCTCGTCCACGATGACGAAGGCGTCGCCCAGGGTACGGCCGCGCATGAACGCCAGTGGCGCGATCTCGATGGTCCGCGTCTCGAGCGCGCGCTGGATGCGCTCGAAAGGCATCATCTCGTCCAGCGCGTCGTACAGTGGCCGGAGATACGGGTCGACCTTGGCCTGCATGTCGCCCGGCAGGAAACCGAGGTTCTCGCCCGCTTCCACGGCGGGCCGCGCGAGCACGATGCGCCGCACCTTTTTCTTCGTGAGCGCGTCCACGGCGGCGGCGACGGCGAGGTACGTCTTGCCGGTGCCGGCGGGGCCGATGCCGACCACGATGTCGTTTTCGGCGATCTTCTTCAGGTATTCCGCCTGCCCCGCCGTCTTCGCCTGTATCACCTTGCGGACGCCCGGCAGCGCGATGCGCGTGGAGCCGTCGCCGACGCTTCCGGGCTCGACGGCCTCGCGATCCTGATCGTCGCCGAGGCGCAGCACGTCGTCGGGCGTCAGGTCGTCGCCCTGGCGCGCCATCTCCACCATCCGCCGGCCGACGGCGCTGGCGCGCTGCACGAAGTCCTGCGCACCGGAGATCACGAGGGTATCGCCCCGGAGCGACACCTTCACGCCGAAGAGACGCGACAGCTCCAGCAGGTTCGCGTCGTTCACCCCCGCCAGGCTGAGCATGTCCGCCCCTTCGGTGGACACGCGCTGAGTCGCGGTGTCTTCGGTGGCGCTTCCGTTCTCCCGATTTGCTTTGCCGTCGCTCAACGTGAATCTCCCTGTGCGGCTCCCGCCGCGTCGACACTGATGTGCAGCTCGCGCAGCTGCTCGTCACTTCCCACGGGACTCGGTGCTCCTTCGAAGAGCGCGCGAGCGGCCGTGGTCTTCGGAAACGCGATCACGTCGCGCAGTGACCCCGCCCCCGCCAGCACCATCGTGATGCGGTCGAATCCGAACGCGATGCCTCCGTGCGGCGGCGCACCGGCGCGCAGCCCCTCGAGCAGGAAGCCAAACCGCGCCTGCGCCGTCTCTTCGTCGATGCCGAGCAGTGAAAACACCTGCGACTGCAGGGCCGGATCGCTGATGCGGATGCTTCCCCCTCCGAGCTCCAGCCCATCCATCACCACGTCGTATGCCAGCGCGCGGGCTTTCTCGGGCGAGCTCGTCAGGAGCGCGATATCGTCGGGGTGCGGCGCCGTGAAAGGATGGTGTACCGCGCCCAGCGCGCCCGTCTTCGGATCCTTGTCGAACATCGGGAAGTCCACGACCCAGAGGAAGTCGTGGCGCCCTTCGGGCACGAGGTGCAGCCGCGCGGCGAGCATCTGGCGCACGCGGTCCAGGGCGGGGTTCGTGACGTGCTCCGGTCCGGCGACGTAGAGCGCGAGTGCGCCTTCGGGTATCGCCAGCGCGTCCGCGGCGCCATCGCCCAGGAACTTGGCCGCGCCTCCCTCAAGCCCCTTCTCGCCTCGCTTCAGCCGGATGAGTCCACCCGCGCCGGCGGATTTCGCTTCCTCCTCGATTTCGTCCACCTGCTTGCGGGACATCACGCCGCCGTTGGGCACGATGATGCCGCGCACGCGACCACCGGCGGCGATCGCCTGCTTCGCGATCGAGAACTCGGAGGCGCCGAAGATCTTCGACGCATCCACGATCTCGAGTCCGTACCGCGTGTCCGGTCGGTCGCTGCCGTACCGCTCCATCGCGTCGCGATAGGTGAGCATCGGGAACGGCGGCGTCACCGATTGACCGGCGGCGCGCCACAGCGCGGCAATCATCCCCTCGGACAGCGAGACGATGTCCGCGCGCGTGATGAACGACCCCTCGATGTCGATCTGCGTGAACTCCGGCTGCCGATCCGCGCGCAGATCCTCGTCGCGGAAGCAGCGCGCGATCTGGAAGTAGCGGTCGAAGCCGGAGACCATGAACAGCTGCTTGTAGATCTGCGGCGACTGCGGCAAGGCGTAGAACTCACCCGCGTGCACGCGGCTCGGGACCAGGTAGTCGCGCGCGCCCTCGGGCGTCGGCTTCGTGAGGATGGGCGTCTCGAGCTCGAGGAAGCCATTCTCGCTGAGATATTGCCGCGTCGTCTGCAGCAGCGTGTGCCGCAGGACCAGGTTCTGCTGCAGCTCCGGCCGGCGCAGGTCCAGATAGCGATGGCGCAGCCGCAGCTCCTCGGCGGGCAGCTTTTCGTTCTTTCCCCGCGCGACGGGAATCGCCGGCGTCTCCGCGGGCCCGACGACGCGCAGCGACGACGCGATCACCTCGACGTCGCCCGTGGACATGTCGGCGTTGCGCATCTGCTCGGGGCGCATGGCCACCTCGCCCTCGATGAGCACGACACTCTCGTTCGACGCCTGAGACGCGGCCGCCACGGCCTGCGCGGGACTGCGATTCGGATCGAACGACACCTGCACGAGGCCGGAGCGATCGCGGAGGTCGAGGAAGACGAGGCCGCCGAGATTCCGGGTGCGATGCACCCAGCCGCCCAGCTTCACCCGGGTCCCGGCATGTGTCGCGCGCAGGGCTCCGCACATGTGCGTGCGGAGTCCGGTGGCCTGAGGATTCATTCAGATGTTGGTGTCAGACGGCGATGGCGGCGAGACGCGGCCCAGAGCACGGCGCCCGCCGTCGCACCGGCCGCGTCGGCGCGCCAGTCCGCGATGTCGGCGTCCCGACCGATGAAGCTCTGATGCCACTCGTCGCACGCGGCAAAGACGACCGCCGCGGCGATGCCAAGCAACAACCCGCGCCAGCGCGACGAGTCGAAAGCGATGTCGCGCGCCAGCACGAACGCGAACACGGCGTAGATGGAGAAATGAACGACCTTGTCGTAGGGAGACAGGCCGCGCGGAACCAGGCGGCCGGGCACAGACGTCATGACGAGAATCGCCCCCGCCCATGCGAGCGAGGGAACCCATCGTCGCACCTTCAAGCGGGCTCCGGCATCAGAGCGCAGTAGTCTAATCCTCACCGGAGTGCGCTGGTAGTGATTCGCTTGACCGGGCATGCCCGTTGCCCTAGGGTCAAGTTCAATACCTTCTTGCAGTTCACCAGCGTCATTGAAAGTGAGTTCCGAAGCGAAGTGAGCCACGGTCCGTCCCCCGACAGCAGTCGCGAAAACCTGCTCGACCTCACGCCGGAAGCGGCGGAGGCGAGGCTCCGCGCCTTCTTCGAAGGCATGGGACAGGCGGGCTATCGCGCGCGGCAGGTGCTCCGCCATCTGTGGGTCGCTCCCGTCACCTCGTTCGAGGAAATGACGGCGCTCCCCAAGCACCTTCGCGACGAGCTGGCCAGGCAGTTCGAGCTGCCCCGCCTCACGGTCGCCGCGCGCCAGAAGTCGTCCGACGGCACCGAGAAATTTCTCTTCCGGCTCCGGGACGGCGAAGCCATCGAGACCGTCGCGATCCCGGAAGGCAAGCGACTGACGCTCTGCATCTCGTCACAGGCGGGATGCGCGCTGCAGTGCGCGTTCTGCGCGACGGGCGCGATGGGATTCTCGCGCAACCTCGATGTGCACGAGATCGCCTGCCAGGTGCGCGAGATGCGCCTGCTCGATCCACCCATCCCGGTCACCAACATCGTGTTCATGGGCATGGGTGAACCGCTCATGAACTGGAAGTCGGCGGAAGCGGTGCTCACCATCCTCAATGATCCCAACGGTCTCGGGATCGGCGCGCGGCATATCACCGTCTCCACTGTGGGCGTGCTTCCCGGCATCGTCGCTTTGGGGCAGCGGAAGGAGCAATTCCGGCTCGCGATCTCGATTCACGCGCCGAGCGACGACCTGCGGCGCGAGCTCATGCCGATCAACATCAAGTATCCGCTGGCCGAGGTCATCGAGGCGGCCAAGGCGTTCGATCGCCGCGTCACCTTCGAGTACGTGATGCTCGGCGGCGTGAACGACCAGGAGATTCACGCGCTGCAGCTCGCGCAGCTCGCGAAGGAATGTGGCGCGTTCGTGAACCTCATTCCGCTGCACCCCGGCGGCGCTCGCGGGTTCCGCGCCACGCCGGCGAACGAGATCATCGGATTCGAGCGCGAGCTGCGCGCGCAGGGTGTGGAAGTCGCCGTGCGGAAGAGCCGCGGGATGGACATCGCCGCGGCATGCGGACAGCTACGGGTAGAACGGCTGGGACGGCGCCCGCCACGCACGCCCAAGCAGCACGGTGACGTCCAGGTAGCGTGACGAGTCGGGACGCGACTCGACCCGCGCCCCGCCGAGTGCGATCGCGACCCGCCTGGCCCATTCCGGGTGGCCCGAGCGGTCGAGCACCAGCGTGCTGTCGCGTTGCTCCGCGGACGTGCCCACTTCGACGACATCGAGTCCGCGATCGCGCAGCTGCATCGTGGCGCGTCGCGCCAGTCCGCGAACCTGCGTCGCGTTCAGCACCTGGACGCGGATGCGCGTGTCCGCCGGCGCATTCACGTCCGGCGCGGGCGCACGTGCCTCGAGGCGCGGTGCGCGCATCGCCGAGCGCGTGGCCAGCACGCCGGCAAGTAGCAGCACGCCGACACCCAGCGCGGCAGCGCGCTTGAGCGTGCGTCGTTTCGCGGGACGCGAGGTCGCCACCGTGCGGTCAGTCATTTTCTATTCCACAGCTCGACGGTCTCCGGAAACAGCTCCCCGCCCTGACTGAGCGACCACTCGAGGCGCAACTGCAGCGCGGCGCGAAAGGTCGCGTCGAAGTCGCGCGGAACCTGGCGCGCGAGATATGCGCGCTCGGCGACGAGGAACTTGCGGCCGGGCTCGAGAAAGTCCGCCATGTACAGCGCCCTGCCGGTACGGTCCCACGCGACGGACCCCACGGTATGATGCCGCACCGCGTCGAGTACGTCCTGTCGCCGCTCGCCGTCCTGTTCCGCGCGAACCGCGGCGGCGGGTCCGTGCAACAGCTCGGCCGCGCGCGTTCCGTCGCCGGTGAGCGCGCGCAACATCGACTCCGGTGCATCCCGCAACGCGTCGTGCAGCGCGCCGGCCGCCAGCCAGCGCGTCGCCTCGTCGTCGGGGAGCGACATCTCGCCGGCCCACCGTCGCAACAGCTCGACGACGCGTCCGATATGCGCCCGGCGCTTGTCGGAGACGTGGGCCCACTCGGGCAGCGTGACGCTGTTGCCCTTCACCGCAGGTCGCCCTCGAGCGCCGCGAGCTCGCGCTGCCAGAAATCTCGCGTAGCGAGACCGGGATGCGGCACCTGGAGATCGGCATCGTTCACCTGCTGATGCGCGAGCTTGACGATGTCCAGATCGAGCGTGCGCGGTCCCCAGCGCACGGATCGCTCGCGGCCGGCGTCCTGCTCGATCTGCTGCAATGCGCGGAGCAGCGCGTGCGGGTTCATCTCGGTGTCGATCGCGATCATCTGGTTCAAGTACGCTGGCTGTCCGGGCGGGCCGAAAGGTTCGGTCTCCTCCGGCGTGGTGGCGGCGAGCACGCTGGTGCCTGGGAGACGGCTGATGGCCGCGCGCGCAACGGACAGATGCGATGCCCGATCCCCGAGATTGGATCCCAGCGCGATGTACGCGACGTCACGCATCCCGCTCGCGGGTGACCACCACCTCGGCGTACGCGAGCGGTCCCCCCAGCGTCACATGCGGCTTCCGCAGTCGCACGCGTGCGCTGCCCACTCGCTCGTGTTGCACGAACACGCGCGTGCAGATCGCGTCGGCGATCGTCTCGAGGTACCCGTGATCGCTCGCCGTGAGCGCCGCGCGAACGTCGTCGTACAGCTTGCGGTAATCGACGACGGCGTCCACCGACGACATCCAGACCGTGAGATCGATCTCCAGCGGTTGCGGGTGCTCCAGCTCGTGCGGCAGGATTCCCACGAGCGTGTGAAACTGCATCCCTCGCAGCGTGATCTCGTAACGCGCCGACGATCCGGGCTTCACATCTCCTCGGCGGAGTCAGGCGGCGTCTATCGCCGCGCGCATCGAGCGCACGAGCTGCGCCACGCGTCCGGTGCTCTCCCCCGCCGCGCGGACAATCGCGCTGCCGACCACGACGCCGTCGGCCAGTCGGGCAACGGCCGCCGCCTGCTCCGGCGTCGAGACGCCGAAGCCGACACAGATCGGGAGGTTGGTCGCGCCGCGCAACCGGGCGATGGTCTGCGGCAGCTCGGGCGGCAACGCGTCACGCGTGCCGGTGACACCGAGTCGACTGATGAGATACACGAAACCGCTGCCGTGCCGCGCGATGTGCGCCATGCGGTCGGCGGGTGTCGTCGGCGCGACGAGGCGGATGAACGCGAGCGGCCCGGAGGCGAAACGCGCTTCGAGCTCCGGATCCGAACCGACGGGAAGATCCGTGAGCAGCAACCCGTCCGCGCCGGCGCGCGCCGCGCGATCGAGCGCATCCCGCCCCGCCGCCAGCACGGGATTCAGATAGCTGAACAGCACGACCGGCACGGTCAGCTTGGTGGTAGCGATGAGGTCGAGCACACGGTCGAACGTCATGCCCTGCGCGAGCGCCTGTTGCGAGCTCGCCTGGATCACGGGCCCATCGGCCATCGGATCCGAGAAGGGCACGCCGACCTCGATGACGTCGACGCCGGCATCCTCGAGCGCCCGGAGGACGTCGGCGGACTGGCGAGGATCGGGATGTCCCGCGGTCACATAGCCGACGAGCGCCTTGCGTCGCGCCTTCTGCAGTGCTGCGAACCGCTCGACGATGCCCGATGTTTTCGTCGTGCGCCGCGCGGCCTCAGACGAAATAGTCGCCGACACGGACGCCGTACCGATCGGGGTGTTCCGTCTTGATGATCGTGCGCGCGAACGCGCCGTCCTCGCGCTTGTCGGCGAGATCGACGGTCACGCCCGGATGCTGCAGGTTGCCCATGGAGTCGCTGATGATGCGCACGATTGGTCGCGCCAGCATTTCGGGGAGCGGGTTCACGGCCTGGACGATGCCCAGCTCAAAGGTATCCAGCACCACGAGCGTGCCAACGGGATAGATGCCCGTGAGGTTGATGAACGCCTTCACGACGACCGGGTCCATGCCGCGGCGCGGATTGTCGCGCATCTCGCGCAGCACCTCGGCGGGGTTGATCGGCACCGTCTGATACGCGCGGCGACTCGTGGCGGCATCGAAGCCGTCGGCGACTGCGACGATCTTGCTGTACATGCTCATCTGTCGCGGGCGGATCGGCCGCGGATATCCCGTGAGATCCGTCTTCATGTGGTGCTCGATCGCGACGACCATGCTGCGGTACGGATGCTCCTGTCCGCCCCGCAGCTGAAACAACGCCAGCACGCCGAGCCACGGGTGCGCGGCGATCTGTCGCCAGTCGTCATCCGTGAGTGTGGACACCTTGTTCAGGACGTCCACGTTGACGCGCGACTTCCCGATGTCGTGGAACAGCGCGGCCATCCCGAGATCGTAGAGCTGGAGCTTGGTGAGGCCGAGCCGCTTGCCGAGGGCGACGGAGAAGATGCAGACGTTCACGCTGTGCGTGAACGTGTATTCGTCGTAGTCGCGGATGGTCGTGAGCCCGATGAGCGACGCTTCGTCGTTGAGGATCTGGTCCACGATCCCCTGCACGACGCGCTTGATCTTCTTTATGCTGGGACTCTTTCCGATCCGGACGGAACCCATGAGTTCCTTGGTCACCGTCACGGATTGCGAGTACGTCTTCTTGGCGCGTTCGCGCGACTTGGTCCGGTCCTCCGCGCTTTCCTCGGACGGCTCGCCGAGCTCGAACGCCTTGACGCCGGCCTGTTGCAGCTTCTCGAAGAGGCCTTCGAAGCGATCGGTCGGCGACTCCTCGGGTCCCGCTTGCAACAGGGAGAGCAGCATCTGCCAGTCGCGAGCGACGACGCCGTCCGCGACATGCACGTCGCCGACGCCGTTTACCCGGAAGACCGAGAGCACGTGACTGAATGCCGCGTAGTTGTCGAGGTCCAGCCGCAGGCGCGTGCCGTTCACGAAGATGAACTCGCCGTTGACCCGAATCTCGAGCTCGCCCTCCGCCGCAATCACGTCCTGCGATGCCGTGTTCAACTCTTCGATGGCGCGCTGCACGGACACATGGCCGATCGGATAGAGCTTTACCGCGCGCAGCGCCGAGTACAGCGATACGACGAGCGCCTTCCCTTGCACGCGCAGCATCGAATCCAGATTGCCTTCGCCGACGGGCGCGGCAATCGAGACGGTGGCGCGCGGCCGCGTCGACGTCATGACAGCGCCTTGAACACGCCCGTGGCGCGCTCGCCCCGCAGCGCCTTGTTCACCGCGCTCCGCACCACGACGTCCTTCTCGTCGGCGGCTTTCTGCAGCGACGCCCGCGACTTCTCCGTGTTGACGCGCCCCAGGGCAACGGCGGCGCAGGCGCGCATCTCGGCGTCCTCGCGTTTTCCGAAGAGACCTTTGCCGTTGAGCATCTCATCGAGGAATGGCACACCGCCGTCGCCGCAGACGCAGCCGTACGCTTCGAAGAACGCCATCTTTTCGGTGCGATCCGCGGAACGCAGCGCCTTGCCCTTCACGACGTTGTCGAGACGTGTGAGTGCTCCCTTGTACGCTTTGGCGCCGAGAGTGCGTACGGCCGCGATGCGCACATCGCGATCCGCGTCCTCCACGGACTTCTCCAGCGCCTGGAGCGCGCCGGCCGACCCGATGTCCATCAGCGCGTTGACGGCGGCCTGCCGCACCTGAACGTCCTTGGAGTCGGCCAGCACCTTCGCCAATGGCAGCACCGCGGACGCCGATTTGAGCGCGCCTGACCGACGGATCGCTTCCAGAGAGACCACCTGGTCTGTGGACTGGATCAGCGCCACCAATGCAGCCGTGTTGGCGGACGCGAGCCGGGTCGCCGCTTCCTCGACCAGCGGCTTGATGCGCGCATTCTGCAGCTTCGGCAGCCAGGCGAAGATGGGCCCGAGCGCTCCGGGTCGCAGCTGCTGAAACAGCTCCGTCAGCTCTTCCTGATCGGGCAGGTCGGCCGCCTGGTCGAGTCCCTGAAGCAGCTGCCCCATCGGCTCATCCGTGCTCAGTCGGTCAGCCAGCTTTCCCACCCGCTCGCGCTGCTCGGGCGTGACGTTCTGCCCGCGTTCGACCGCCACCCGCGCTTCGGCGAGAAGAAACGCGACGGCGCGAAACTGCGCCGCGGCGAGCAGCGCGAGCATCAGTGTTTCGATCAGCTCGCTCACTTCCTCGCGCACATTCGGCGCGGCCTGCGCCTCGTAGATGTCGAGGAGCGTGCTGATAACCGTGCGGCGCAGGTCGCTGTTGTACTCGCGCTCGATCTCGCGCCGGAGATAGTCGAGCTCCTTCTCGTCCAGGAAATACAGCGTGGCGTCGAAGTCCTGCATGTTGACGACACCGCTGCGCGCGGACTCGCTCTCCTCATGCATGGCGCCGCGCACTTCGTCCGGCGACCGCGGCTTCGCGTCCTCACCCGACTCGAGCGCGGCTGCGGGCTCAGTGCCGAGGTCCACGTAGCGGTACCGCAGGTTGGCGAAGTCCGCCTCCCACAGCATCGTCAGCAGGTCGTCGTCGTCGCCCGCGGATTTGCGCACCCGCTGCAGGATGTCGAGGAACTTCGTCAGCTCCTCCGTCTCGAAATCCTTCGCGAGCGTGATCTCGCGGATACCGTCCTTGAAAAACGTCCACGAGATGCTGTCGGACGACTTGGCGGTCTCCGTCAGCACCGGACGGCCGAACCACTTGATGTCGGAGTCACTGAACCGGAGCGTGAGCTCGTCGGTCCGCTCCCAGATCGGCGGGAACGCCGCGCGCAGGGCGTCGATGGCGCCCCGATAGATCGGATTGTTCGGCAGGTACAACTGGTGCGCCCGACCTGCTTTCACGAGGAGACGCAAAAGCTCCTCGACGGGACCAGGCGGAAAGGGTGGTTCCTGCTCGGCCCCCGCGTCCCCTCCGGCGGGGGTGAGGGTGGGGAGAGTCACGCGCCCAAGATATGACTTTCCATCACTTGCGCCACGTCTTTGTCACCGCGTCCACTGACGCATATCAGTACGATTTCGTCAGCTTTCCAGCGCCCCGACTGCTGCGTGACCCATGACACGGCGTGCGCGGATTCCAGCGCGGGGATGATTCCCTCGAGGCGCGCAAGCGTCGCAAAGCCGTCGAGCGCCTGTGTGTCCGTGACGGACACGTACGTCGCGCGCCCGCTGGCTTTCAGGTGCGAATGCTCCGGTCCGACACCCGGATAATCGAGGCCCGCCGAGATCGAGTGCGCGGGATGCACCTGACCAGACGCGTCCTGCAACAGATAGCTGAGCGACCCGTGCAACACACCAGGAGTCCCCTTCGCCAGCGACGCGGAGTGGCGCTCGGTGTCGAGCCCTTCACCCGCGGCTTCGACGCCGATCAGCTCGACGCTCGCGTCTGGAATGAAAGCGTAGAAGATCCCCATCGCGTTGGATCCGCCGCCCACGCATGCGACGACGCTGCGCGGCAGCTTCTTCTCACGCGCGAGCACCTGTTCGCGCGCCTCACGGCCGATCACTGCCTGAAAGTCGCGGACCATGCGCGGATACGGCGCAGGTCCCACCACCGGGCCGATGACGTAGTGGCTCGTATCGACGGTCGCGACCCAATCGCGGATCGCTTCCGTCGTCGCGTCCTTCAGCGTGCGTGTCCCCGAGGTGACCGGCACGACCTCGGCGCCCATGAGACGCATGCGGTAGACGTTGAGCGCCTGCCGCCGCATGTCCTCCTCGCCCATGTAGACCACGCAGCCGAGGCCGAAGCGCGCGCAGATGGTGGCCGTGGCGACGCCGTGCTGCCCCGCCCCGGTCTCGGCGATGATGCGCCGCTTGCCCATGCGACGTGCGAGCAGCACCTGGCCGATGGTGTTGTTGATCTTGTGCGCGCCAGTGTGGTTCAGGTCCTCGCGTTTGAGCAGCACACGCGCGCCGACCTTGTCGGAGAGACGCGGCGCGTCGCTGAGCGGCGACGGACGTCCGACGTAGTCGCGCAGCAGATCCGCGATGTCCTTCTGGAACGCCGTGTCGACGCATGCCGCGTCGTAGGCCTGCTCCAGCTCGTCCAACGCGGGAATGAGCGTCTCGGGCACGTAGCGACCGCCGAAGGTGCCGAAGCGGTCTCGCGTCATCGTCTGCGTCATGATGGACTAATCTGCTCGACCGCGTCGCGAAATGCGCGCATCCGGTCGTGGTCCTTCACGCCGGGGCTCTGCTCGATGCCGGAGGACACGTCGACGACGTCCGGGGACAACGCCGCGATGGCGTGCACCACGTTGTCGGGCTTGAGGCCGCCCGCCACGACAAGACGCGCACGCCGGGAACGCAGCGGCGCGAGCGCCTGCGCCAGGTCCTCCCACGGCAGTGTGACGCCGGTGCCGCCAAGTTGTCCGGCAACGCGCGCGTCCAGCACGATGGCGTCGGCGACATCGAACAGCTCGCGCGTGGACGAGGGCAGCGCGGAGCCGGAAATCCGCTGCACCGCCCACACGCGCCCGTTCCACCGCGCGCGGACGTCGGCGATCGTTTCGCTCGTGGGGTCGCCGTGCAGCTGCGCGACGTCCAGCTCGAGCCGCGCGGCGATCTCCGCGATCTCGTTCGGCGACTGACGCCCGAACACGCCGACGCGGCTCACGCGTCGCGGCAGTCCGTCGACGATGACCTGCGCGCGCTCGCGCGTCAGGGTGCGTGGTCCATCGGCGAAGATCACGCCGACATAGCGCGCGCCCAGCAGCGCGGCGTACGACGCGTCTTCCGGACGGGTCATGCCGCAGAATTTGATCTCAACCACGGCCACGTCGCTTGACCTGGGAGAGACTGCGCACGAGCGCCTCCGGGTCCGGCGCGCGTGACAGCGCCGAACCGACGAGCACCGCGTCCGCGCCGAATTCCGCTGCGCGCTCCACGTCGGCGACGCTACTCACGCCGCTTTCCCACACGGCGATGACGTCGCGCGGAATCTTCGGCACGATGCGTTCAGGAACGCGCGGATCCACCTCGAGGGTCTCGAGGTTCCGGCTGTTGACGCCGATGATCTCGGCGCCCGCATCGATCGCGCGCTGCAGCTCCACGTCGTCGCGCACTTCGACGACGGTCTCGAGCTCGTGACGACGGGCATATCGCATCAGATCGGGCAGTTCCCTGGGCGACAGCGCCCGCGCGATGAGGAGTACCGCAGAAGCGCCGGCGAGCCGCGCCTCCATGAGTTGACTGAAGTGAACGTGAAAGTCCTTGCGGAGAATCGGCAGACTCACGCCCGAGCGCACTGCCTTCAAATCGTCCAGGCTCCCATTGAAGAACTCCGGCTCGGTCAGCACGGAGATCGCTGCAGCCGATCCGCGCTCGAACGCACCTGCCTGGGCCGCGGCATTCAGTGTCGTGTTCAGGTCGCCCTTCGATGGGGAGCGGCGCTTGATCTCGGCAATCACCGCAACCGTGTCGCGCGCCAGCGCTTGCCGCAGCGGAACGAGTCCGTGGCCGGGGATGCGATCCACCGAATAGCCCGACGGTCCCGGCCCGCCAGCCGGGATGCCGGCGCCCGCCAGGACCCTATCTAATGAAGGGAGCCTGCGGCGGGTCGCCTCGAGGATCGTTCCCAGTGTCCCCGTGGGGGGCTGCCATGTAGCCGACTCTTGCACTTCGGTGCTTCTTCGGATAACGTGGAATTCGGCAGTTCTTCGGGTTTTCGGGGGGTTACTCCCGGATGCTCGTACTCCGTCGGCCGAGGGGCCACCAATGCCACTGACGAAGCGCCAGCGCGAGATCCTCAACTACCTCGACACCTATGCCGGTCAGAACGGCTACGCGCCGAGCTTCGAGGAGATCGCCGAACACTTCAACTATAACTCGCTGGCCACCGTCCACGAGCACCTGAGCAACCTGGAGCGAAAGGGTTACATCAAGCGCTCGTACAACGAGAGCCGTGCGATCGAGATCCTGCCCAGCGAAGCCGCCCCGCGCGCGGTCGAGCTCCCGCTCCTCGGCGCCGTTGCCGCTGGCGTCCCCATCGAAGCCATCGCGCACGAAGAAAGCCTGGCGGTGCCCGACAGCTTCATCGACCGCGGCGGCAATCACTACGTGCTCAAGGTGCGCGGCAACTCCATGATCGACGAGCACATTCGCGACGGCGATTTCGTTGTCGTCAACGAGCGCCGCTCCGCGGACAACGGCGAGATGGTCATCGCGATGCTACACGGCTCGTCCGCGACCGTGAAGCGCATGTATCGCGAGCGCGACGGGCGCATCCGCCTGCAGCCCGCGAACGAGACGATGCAGCCGATGTATGTCCACGAGAATGACATCTCCATTCAGGGCGTTGTCGTGGGTGTTTTGAGGCGCTACTGACCTGCTAACCAGAACTGCGCAACTGACAACGCAGCTGACAACGCAGCTAACGGCGCATCTAAAGACGTCTTAAGGATGTACTCAGGGCCGGCACAACGTCGGTGTTAGTTGCGTAGCAATGTGCGCACGAATGTGCGCTTCAATGTGCGCGGTTAGCTCAAGTACGCCGCCCGAAGCCTTTCGAGAGCTCGAATTCCCTCTCCATTGTCGAGCGCCGCTTCGGCGAGAGCCACTCCCTCGTCGAACTTTTTCGCGCGGCCACCGACGTAGAGTGCAGCGCCCGCGTTGAGCACCACCGCGCCACGCGTGGCCTTGTTCGACTCGCCGGACAGCACGGCCATCACGGTGTCGGCGTTCTGCTTGGGCGAGCCGCCGGCGAGGTCCTCGGCCGCGAGCCCTGAATAGCCGAATTTCGTGGGATCGATGACCCACTCGCCAATCTTGCCGCCATGAATCTCGATGACGCGCGTGGTGGCCAAGGGCGAGATCTCGTCCATGCCCGTCCCGTGCACGACGAGCGCGTGCGTCGTCCCCAACTCCTTG
>DATFHG010000067.1:0-4792 GCA_035248725.1 Gemmatimonadaceae bacterium
GCGTCGCAGCGACGACGACTTCCGCAGCGAGATCGACACCCACCTCGAGGAAGAAACCGAGCGACAGATGCGCCAGCGCGGGCTCGATCCGCGCAGCGCGCGCTTCGCGGCGCGCAAGGCATTCGGGAACGTGCTCGGCGCCGTGGAGCGCTTCCATGAATCCCGACGCATCGCGTGGATGGAGCGCGTCAGCCAGCACGTACGCTACGCCTTCCGCGCCCTGGTACAGCGTCCCGCGTTCTCGCTCACCGCGATCGCGAGCCTGGGGATCGGCATCGGCTTCATGACGGCGATCTTCACGATCTTCTACGCGCTGTCATTTCGCGCGCTCCCGGTGCGCGACGCCGACGGGCTGGTGAACGTGTACCAGCAGCTCCACGGACGATTCGACCGCGGCGTCCACGGCGTCGGCTCGATGGTGTCGTACCCGGAGTTCCAGAGCTACATGGCGGCGATCGACTCCGCGCGGGCGCACGGCGGCGGTGCGGTGGTGAACGCCACCGTGTACTCGCAGCAGGAATTCGCCGCGGAGACGCGGGCGGGGAAAGTCTACGGCGAATACGTCGCCTGCAACTATTTCTCGGTGCTGCACGTGCGCATCGCGCGCGGGCGTGGCTTCACGCCAGACGAATGCGCGCACGTCGGCGACCCCAGCGTCGTGGTGCTGAGCCACGCGATGTGGGCGCGCGAGTACGGCAGCGACTCGAGCATCGTGGGCCGCGTCGTTCGGGTGAACCAGGTGCCGATGACGGTCGTCGGCGTCGCGGAGCCGGGGTTCGGCGGCCTGACGTTCGTGAGCTCGAGCGTCTGGATTCCGGTCACGCTCGAGCCGACCATGGACCACGGCGCCGACAGCATCGCCACGCGCGACTGGAGCTGGATGATCATGGCGGCGCGCCTCGCACCCGGTGCCGGGATCAAGGAAGCCGAGGCCCAGCTGCAGCTGACAGCGACGCAGCGCGACGAGCACCTGTTTCCCGGTCGACAAACGCAGGTCTACGTCACGAAAGCTGCGCTGCTCAATTTCCCCGAAGCACGCACGCAGGGCGCGCTCATCGCGAGCCTCGTGGTGCTCCTCGGCGTCGTGCTGGTCGTCATGGTGTGCGCCAACATCATGAACCTGCTGCTGGCGCGCGGCATATCGCGTCGCCGCGAGATCGGCATCCGGCTCGCGATCGGCGCGTCGCGTGCACGACTCATCGAGCAGCTGCTCACCGAGTCCACACTCATCGCATTCCTCGGGGGCGCGGCGGGATACGCGCTGGCCTATCTGCTGCCGGGGCTGGTACCACGCCTGATCCCGATCCCCGATCTGCAGATCAACCTGGTGCCTGACGCGCGCATTCTCGTGACGACGCTGGTGCTCGCGATGCTGACGGCGATCGTGTTCGGGCTCGTGCCTGCATTGCACGCGACGAACCTGGACCTGGTCTCGGCATCCAAGGGAGCGATGCAGACGCGCCGCGGGCAGGTGCGGACGTCGCGGCTGCGCAGCGCCATCGTGGGCGTGCAGATCGCGGGAAGCGCGCTGTTGCTGATCGTGAGCACGTTGTTCGTGCGTGCCGCGCGACACGCCGCCAACGTCGATCCGGGGTACGCGGTGGACAACGTCGTGTCGTTCGGCCTCAACCTGCAGCAGCTCGGCTATTCGCCGAGTCGCACGGCGGCGACGTACGAAGAGCTGCGCGCGCGGATCGCGGCGTCGCCGGGCGTGGACGGGGTCGGTCTGGTGTGGCCGCTGCCGATGCTGGGGCGCCGCTCGGAATCCGTCCAGATTCCGGGGAAGAGTCAGGACGTCGACAACATCAGCATGGCGAGTGCGTCCGCAGGCGTGTTCCAGGCATTCGCGCTTCGTTTCGTCGACGGACGTGCGTACACGGATGCGGAGGCGAGCGCGTCGTCCGACGCGCGCCCGGCCGTGGTGAGCCAGGCGATGGCGAAGCTCATCACGCCGACCGGCAGGGCAGTGGGACTCCAGTTTCAGATCAATCACGCGCCGTACGTCGTGGTCGGTGTCGTGGCGGACGCGCGGTACACGTCGCTGGGCAACGAAGGCGAGCCGTTCATCTTCCTGCCGCCGATGCGTTCCGGCCGCGCCGAGGAGCTTCGCGTGCTGGCGCGGACGCGTGGGGCGCCTGCGCAACTCGAGCGCGCGGTACCGCAGTGGGTGCGGGAGATGGATCCGAACATCGTCGTGGACGCGGAACGGCTCTCGTCCCGCATGGACCTCGCGCTCAAGCCGGTGCGCATTGCGAGCATGGTGGCGGGCGCGGTGGGGATGCTCGCGATGTTCCTGGCACTCGTCGGCATCTATGGCGTGGTGAGCTACGCGGTCTCACTGCAGACGCGGGAGATCGCGATCCGGCAGGCGCTGGGCGCGACGCGTCGCACGGTGCTGCGCCTGGTCATGCGCCAGGGGTCGCGGCCGATCGTGATCGGGTTGGTGACGGCGACCGTGCTGGCGCTCGGCCTGTCGCGGGTGATCCGGAACCTCCTGTTCGGTGTGAGCCCGATCGATCCGCTGTCGTATGGCGCCGTGATCGGCCTGTTGCTGCTCGCGGCGGCGATCGCGATGGTGGGGCCGGCGCGTCGGGCGACGAGGATCAGTCCCGCTGCCGTCCTCAGAGAGGATTAGTGACACAGGGAGGAGTGCGGACCGGAACTGCGGACCGGAACTGCGGACCGGAACTGCGGATCGGGACTGCGGATCGGGACTGCGGATCGGGACTGCGAATCGGCACTGCGGATCGGGACTGCGAATCGGCACTGCGGATCGGCACTGCGGATCGGCACTGCGCACTTCCGATCCGCCTTCCTGATCCGCCTTCCTGATCCGCCCTCCTGATCCGCCGTCCCGATCCGCCGTCCCGATCCGCCTTGCCGGTCCGCAGTCCCGGTCCGCCTTCCGCAGTACTGTCAAGGCTTGGCGTGTGTGTCGAACCAGTGCCAGATGACGTCGTTCATCGTCGTGCCGATCGAGTCGGCGAAGAGCGGATTGTACCCTTCCTGTCCGGGCGTCGTTAGCGAACCCTGATACCAGCCATGGCGGCCCCCGAAGAGCATGTAGAACTGCACTTCGGCGCCGTCGCGGCAGCCGGTCGCGCGCTTGGCGGCGAGGGACGATGGGGTCTCCGGCGCCTCGCAGATCGGAGCCGTGGTGCTCACGGCGGTGCAGGCGTCGGCCCGCGCGCTCGCCCAGAAATTGAACGAGTCGTCCATCGTCGCGCCGGAGTGGAATCCGCAACAGGGAACCACCACGTCGCTGTCGCCGTGCAGCATCAGGACGGACACGCCGTGCGCCGGTGCGGGAATCGCGTCCAGTGCGGGGCTGCTTGCCACGGTGCCGGCGACGTCGGCGACCGCCGCAACGAGATCGCTGAGCTCGACGGCGACGCGATGCGTCATCAGCCCGCCGTTCGACAGCCCGACGACAAAGATGCGCCTGGGATCGGGCGCGAGGTCTTTGCCGAGCTGTGTGATGAGCGCGCGCAGAAAAGCGATGTCATCCGGCGGCTGCACGTCGCCCACGCGTGTGAAGTAGGCGTTCCACGCGCCGAAATCGGCACGTGCGTTCGGGTAGACCACCGCGAAGCCCTTCGCGTCCGCGGTAACGCTCAGCTGGCTCACGTCGCGAAAGCGAGGACCGAGCTCGCCCGTGCCGTGCAACGCGATGACGAGGCTACCGCCGGCGTGGTACGACGCCGGGACATGCAGGAGGTACACGCGCGTCGCGCCGTCCACGGACATGCCGTGACACTCGGGGTCGGTCGTGCCGTCCGCGCCGCAGACATAGACGGTCTCGTGGGTACACGAGGCAGTGCAGGCCCACAACACGACGCACATGACCGCGCATCTTGTGGCGCTCATGAGAACGCAACTAACGGCGGCATGACGGCGGTCACAAGTACGGCATTACCACGTCGCACGGATCGTCGGCAAGACATTTGAACATGTGGATCGCGGACGATCACGGGAGACTGCAATGCGACGAGGAGTGCTGAGAGCGATAGCAGTAGCGACGACTCTGGCGGCGGCGGCCGCGTGTCAGGAACCAACCGCGCCGGAGGGGCGGGATCTGACCGTCCACCGCGAGACGACGACCGACCGATTCGCGCTCGTCGCGCCGTGCACGGCGACGGCGACGACCACCTGCCAGGCTCACTAGGGCGGGTTGAGACCGGCTGAAGCGTTTGGCATGTTCTCGTCATGAGAACGGCCATCGCTTCACTTGCCGCCACCGCATTCCTCGGCTGCGCGGCCGCGCGGCAGAATGGTCCGGCGCCGCATTCCACGAACGCGCTGGAAATGCCGGGAGCGCTGCGGATCGACACCGTCGCCACCGGGCTGAACACTCCGTGGGCCATCGCGTTCCTCCCCGACGGTCGCATGCTCGTGACGGAGCGGCCGGGAACGCTGCGCGTCGTGGACACGTCGGGCACAGTCTCCGCCAACCTGTACAACGTGCCTGACGTCTACGCACATCAGCAGGGCGGCCTGCTCGACGTCGCGGTGGATCCGGGCTTCGCGTCGAATCACACGATCTATCTCTCGTTCGCCGAGCCGGGACCGTCCAGCACCGCGGGCACGGCGGTCGTCAGCGCACAGCTCTCCGCGGACCGACTGCTGTACGTAAAGACCATCTATCAGCAGACGCCAAAGGTGCGCGGCGGAAATCATTTCGGTTCGCGCATCGTGTTCGCGAAGGACGGAAAGTTGTTCGTCACGCAGGGCGAGCGCTTCGACTATCGCGACCAGGCGCAGAATCTCGACTCCGACCTGGGCAAGGTGGTGC
>DATFHG010000068.1:0-35529 GCA_035248725.1 Gemmatimonadaceae bacterium
AGAAGGCGCCCGACCTCGCGGGCAAATCTCTCGAGCAGCTGCTGTCCGGGTTGAACGCCGTGCCGGAGGCCGTGCGCACCGCGGTGCGCAACAACGGCGGCGGGCATTGGAACCACTCGCTGTTCTGGGAGCTCATGGGCCCGAACGCCGGGGGCGCTCCATCAGGCAAGCTCGCCGACGCGATCAAATCGGCATTCGGCGACTTCGACAAGTTCAAGGAGCAGTTCGCCGCGGCGGCGGCTGGACGCTTCGGGTCGGGGTGGGCGTGGTTGATCAACGACGGCGGCAAGCTGTCCATCACCAGCACGCCGAACCAGGACAACCCGATCATGGACGGGAAGTCGCCGAAGGCCATCCTCCTCGGCCTCGACGTCTGGGAGCACGCGTACTACCTGCTGTACCAGAACCGTCGTCCCGACTACGTGAAGGCCTGGTGGAACGTCGTGAACTGGTCGGCCGTCGCGAAACGCTTCGGCTGAGCTACCCCGGACGAGACGCAGGAGACGCAGCCCCGCGCTCCCGCACCAGTCGCGCGAGCGCGGGCGGCGTGATGAACGTCGTCGCGAGCACCATGAGCATGATGGCGCCGAACTCGCCCGCGCTGATTGCCGCGGAGGCAAGGCCCATCTGCGCGAAGATCAGGCCGACTTCGCCACGCGGCACCATGGCGATCCCGACGAGCAGTTTGCGACCCTTGAACCACCACGGGGCGTAGCCGGCGACGACCTTCCCCACGATTCCGACGGCGATCAGCGCACCGCCGAGCTGCAGGGAGCGTGCATCGGCAAGGGCGCGCAGGTCGACGGACGCGCCGACCGCCGCGAAGAACACCGGCACGAAGAAATGGCCCAGCGTCGTCGTCGCTTTCTCGATGTCGCGGCGCTGCGGCACGCGGTACAGCACCAGTCCTGCTGCGAACGCACCGACGATCATCGCCGAACCGCTCAGGTCCGCGAGCCACGCGAGAAGAAACGCGAAGGACAGACCAAAGATGCCGAGCGCGCCGGCGGCGCGAATCCGCTCGACGCCCGCAAAGAGGGGCCCGGCCACCACCGATCCGGCCAGCACGGCAACGGCCACGAAGGCTATGGCGACTCCGGCAATGCGGGCGACGGCGCCGGCACCGATCTGCGTCCCGCTGACGACTGCCGCGATGACCGCAAGGATCACCAGACCAATGACGTCGTCGATGACCGCGGCGCCCAGCACGACGCGTCCTTCGTTGGTGTCGAGCCAGCCGAGCTCGGAGAGCACGCGCGCGGATATTCCCACGGACGTCGCGCACAACGCCGCGCCGCACACGAGCGCGGGAACCTGGTCCAGCCCGAGCGCGCGAGATGCGACGAAGCCCATACCGAATGGCAGAATCACGCCCGCGACGGCCACGGTCGTGGCGGCATTCCCGACGCGCACGAGGCTCGCCAGCTCGGTCTCGAGTCCGATGGCGAAGAGCAGGACGACGACCCCGATCTCCGCCATCGCTCCGATGACGGGATCCGTCGGATTCAGGATGCCGAGGACGGAACCGCCGAGGAGAATCCCCGCAATCAGCTCGCCCAGCACGGCGGGCTGGCCGAGTCGCTGCGCGATCTCGCCGAGCAGCTTCGTGGAGACGAGGATCGCGACGAGTGTCGCGAGCAGGGCGGCGACGCTGTGACCTGCATTCGATGGTGCTGCCGCCGCGACCAGCGGCAGAGCGAGCGTCACTGCGCGGCTTCGCCTTCGAGGTAGGTATACCCTTCCAGGCCGGCGACGTAATCGGCGATGAACGTGTTCGCTTCCTGCCGGTTGAGGTGCTTCGCGCTCCCGACTTTGCGCCGGAACACCTGCAGCAGATCCGACGCACGGAACTGCACGTAGTTCAGTACCTCCGTCACGGTGTCCCCATGAACGAGATCCGTCACCGTGTGACCCCCGTTCGGCGTGAGGCGGATGTGCACCGCGTTCGTGTCGCCGAAGAGGTTGTGGAGGTCGCCGAGGATCTCCTGATAGGCGCCGGTGAGAAACACGCCCAGCATGTACGCCTCGCCCTCGCGGGGCTCGTGGAGCTCGAGGCTCGGGCTGCCGTCCTTGACGCCCGCAAAGCGATCGATCTTGCCGTCCGAATCGCAGGTGACGTCCTGGATGGTGCCGCGGCGCGTTGGCTCCTCGTCCAGCCGATGGATGGGCATGATCGGGAACAGCTGATCGATGGCCCAGCTGTCCGGCAGCGACTGGAAGACGGAGAAGTTGCAGAAGTAGCGGTCGACCAGCGACGCATCGAGGTCCTTCACGATGTCCTCGAAGTCATCGCGGTGCCGCTCCACGTACTTGGTGATGACGTTCAGGGTCGCGTGATAGATGCGCTCGGCGATCGCGCGACCGCGTAGGTTCAGCACGCCGGTGTTGAACAGCTCGTGGGCGCGTTCCTTGTCGAACGTGAGGTCGTGATAGATCTCGCGGACGCGGCGGCGCGAGACGTTTTTCCGCTGCGCGTCCTTGAAGTCAGCCAGCATCTCATGCAGCAGCGTGTGATCGTCCTCGGTCAACGCAGGGATCTCGCGCACCTCGTGAGATTCGACGTCGATCACCTTGAGCAGCAGCAGCGCATGGTGCGCGGTGAGCGCGCGCCCGGATTCGCTGATGAGGTGCGGCATCGGCAGTTCGTGCTCCTTGCACGCTTCCGCCAGCGTGTACACGACGTCGTTGGCGTACTCCTGCACCGAATAATTCACGCTGGAGTCCGACTCCGAATTCGTGCCGTCGTAGTCGACGCCGAGACCGCCGCCCACGTCCACGTGCGTGATGTTCAGTCCCATCTGGCGCAGCTCGACGTAGAAACGCGTCACTTCCTGCAGGCCATTCTTGATGAAGCGGATGTCGGTGATCTGCGAGCCGAGATGGAAGTGAATCAGCCGGATCCAGTCGAGCTTGTCGGCCGCGCGCAGCTTGTCGATGGCCGTCATGAGATCGGCCGAGTTCAGCCCGAACTTGGACTTTTCGCCTCCGCTCTCCTTCCACCGACCGAAGCCGCGTGATGCAAGCTTGATTCGCACGCCCGCCGTCGGCGTCACGCCCAGCTCCTCGGCCGCCTGGATCAGCACGTCGATCTCGCTCAGCTGTTCGATGACCACGAACACCTGGTGGCCCAGCTTCTGTCCCATGAGGGCGAGGCGCATGAACTCCTCGTCCTTGTAGCCGTTGCAGACGATGAGGTGGTTCGTGTGTTCCGCCAGGCCAAGCACCGCTTGCAGCTCGGGCTTGCTGCCGCACTCCAGACCGACGCCGTGTGGCGAACCGAACTCCACGATCTCCTCGATCACGTGGCGCTGCTGGTTGACCTTGATCGGATACACGGTGGTGTACCCGCCGTCGTAGTTGAACTCCTCGCGCGCGTTCTTGAAGCGGTGCGTCAGCGCATCCAGCCGCGAACGCAGGATGTCGGAGAAGCGCAGGAGCACGGGGAGCTGCACGCCCTGCTCCTCGAGATCGGTCGCGAGCTCGTAGAGATCCAGCTCATGATCCGGATGCTCGGCGGACGGACGCACGACCACGTGCCCCTTGCCGTTGATGTCGAAGAAACCCGCGCCCCAGCCGTCGATGTTGTAGAGCGACTTGGCAGAGTCGATCGACCATGCCGGAGGCGCCTCGGTCGGGACGGGTTCGGTGTGCGTCGCCATGGGGAGAAGATAAGAAGTTTGGAGTCGGGCGTTGGGAGTTTTTCACCGCACCCGACTCTCAACTCCCAACTCTCCACTACGGATACAGCAGCTGCACGCGCCATCCGTCGCCGTCGCGCACGAAGAGTTGCCGATCGTGCAGGCGACTCGGCTTGCCCTTCCAGAATTCGATGGATGCGGGTTCCAGCCGGAACCCGGACCAGAACGGAGGACGCGGCACTGGGACGCCGGCGTATTTCGCGTCGAATTCCGCGAGGCGCGCGTCGAGGTCGCCCGGGCGCGCGATCGTGCGGCTCTGGCGCGACGCCCACGCGCCAAGCTGGCTGCCGCGCGGGCGCGACGCGAAGTACGCGTCCGCCTCCGCGTCCGTGACGCGGGCGACACGTCCTTCCACACGGATCTGCCGCTCGAGATGCGGCCAGTGAAAGGTCATCGCCGCCCGCCGGTTGCCCGCGAGCTCACGCCCCTTGCGGCTTTCGAGGTTGGTGTAGAACACGAACCCGTGCTCGTCGACGTCCTTGAGGAGCAGCATCCGGACGGACGGCTGGCCATCCTCGCCCACGGTGCCGAGCGCGAATGCGGTGGGTTCGGGGATCTGGTCCCGCGGCATCGCTTGCGCCTCGGCGAGGTATTGCTGAAACAGCACGATCGGATCGTGCAGCGGTCGAACCGTCGCCATTGGCTGGGTGGGGGTGACGCGTATGTTATGTGCCGATGCTCTTCGAACGCTACTATGACGAGACGCTCGCACAAGCGAGCTATCTCGTCGGGTGCGAGGCCACACGCGAAGCGATCGTGATCGATCCCAACCGCGACGTGGAGGCCTACGTTCGTGCCGCCCACGCGCGACGCATGCGGATCCGCGTCGTCACGGAGACGCACATTCACGCGGACTTTCTGTCCGGTGCGCGCGCCCTGGCGGAAGCGACCGGCGCGACGCTCATGCTCTCCGGCGACTCGACGCCCGACTGGAGGTACGGATTCGCCACCGAGGACACCAGACTGGTGCACGATGGCGATACCATCGACGTCGGCCAGGTGCGCCTGACCGTCATGCACGCGCCGGGTCACACGCCCGAGCAGGTCGTCTTCCTCGTCACCGATCGCGCGACGGGTGACCGGCCGCTCGGCTTGCTCAGTGGAGACTTCCTGTTCGTCGGCGACGTCGGACGTCCGGATCTCCTCGAGAAGGCCGCGCACATCGCCGGCTCGATGGAGACCGCGGCGCGCCAGTTGTATCGGTCGCTGCAGCGGACCGCCGAGCTGCCGGACTATCTCCAGATCTGGCCTGGCCACGGCGCGGGCTCTGCGTGCGGCAAATCCCTCGGCGCGGTGCCGCAGACGACGCTCGGGTACGAGCGGATGTATAACCCCGCGCTGCAGCAGAAATCCGAGAGCGATTTCGTGCGTTGGGTGCTGTCCGATCAGCCCGAACCGCCGCCCTATTTCGCGGAGATGAAGCGGCTCAACAAGGACGGCCCGCCACCGCCGCCGTCGCCCGCCAATGTGCGCGAGCTCTCCGTATCGGAGCTGGACGACGCACTGCACGACGGCGGGTGGGTCATCGACGTGCGATCGTCCGCCGACTTCGCGCGCGGTCATGTGACCGGTACGATCAACATTCCGTCGTCCAACAGCCTCGCCACGTACGCCGGCACCGTGCTGTCCTACGATCGTCCGATCATCCTGATCGCCAAGGGCGCCGATCAGGCAGCGAAAGCCGCGCGACAGCTCGCGCTCATCGGCATGGATCGCGTTACCGGCTGGATTCCGTTTTCGGCGATCGACGGGCGCACCATGGCGCCCTCGCGTTTGATCGATGCGCCCGCGCTCGCGCGCGCGCTCGAGAATGGCAGCGCGCCGCACATCATCGACGTGCGCGGACGTAGCGAGTGGAACCACGAACACCTCGCCGCCGCCGAACACATCTACCTGGGCGACCTCGTCGCGCGCACGGCATCGATGCCGCGAGACGACGCGATCGTCGTGCTGTGTCAGTCGGGGACGCGTTCGTCCATCGCGGCGAGCCTGCTCCTGGCTCACGGCTTCGCGAACGTTTCCAACTTCTCCGGCGGCGTCGACGCGTGGCGCAAGGCCGGCCTTCCTCTCATCGACGAACACGCATGAGTCGCCATTTCGTGACCGCTGCCTTCCTGGTGGCGGCGTCGCTGGCCGCGCAGACGCCGGCTCCCGCTGCCCCGGCACAGGCTACGCTCCTCGTTCCCGATCGCGTGTTCGACGCGATCGACGCACAGCCGCACGAGGGATGGGTGGTGCTCGTGCGCGGCAATCGCATCGACGCCGTGGGACCGACGGCGCAGGTGAATGCCGCCGGCGCGACGACGATTCGTCTCGCCGGCACCACGCTCCTCCCCGGACTCATCGAAGGGCATTCCCACCTGTTGCTGCATCCATACAACGAGACGCCGTGGGACCAGCAGGTGCTGCGCGAGCCCGAAGCGCTGCGGGTGGCGCGCGCGGTCAACCACGCACGCGCCACGCTCATGGCCGGGTTCACGACGGTGCGCGATCTCGGCACGGAGGGCGCCGGCTATTCCGACGTGGGACTGAAGCAGGCCATCGAGCAAGGCATCATTCCCGGACCACGCATGGTGGTCGTGACGCGGGCCATCGTAGCCACCGGGAGCTACGCGCCCTCCGGCTTCGATCCACGCTGGGACATTCCGCAGGGCGCGCAGGAAGCCGATGGCATCGATGGCGTGACGCACGTGGTTCGCGATCAGATCAAGCGCGGCGCCGATTGGATCAAGGTGTACGCCGACTACCGTTGGGGTCCGAACGGCGAAGCACGTCCGACGTTCACCGAAGAAGAGTTCCGCACGATCGTGGAAGTGGCGGCCAGCAGCGGACGGCCGGTGGCGGCGCACGCGGCGACCGCAGAAGGAATGCGCCGCGCGATCATGGCGGGGGTCGAGACCGTCGAGCACGGAGACAATGGCACGCCTGAAGTATTCCGGCTCATGAAGGAGAAAGGCGTGTGTCTCGTACCGACCGTTGCTGCCGGCGACGCGATCCTTCAGTACCGCGGCTACAAACGCGGGACGCAGCCCGAGCCTCCATCGATCCGCGCCAAGCGCGCGAGCCTGCGCGCCGCACTCGATGCCGGCGTCACCATCTGCAACGGCAGCGACGTCGGCGTGTTCGCCCACGGCGACAATGCGCGGGAGCTGGAGCTGCTCGTGGACTACGGCATGACGCCCGTGCAGGTCCTCATGTCGGCGACATCCATCGACGCCCGCATGCTGCATTGGCAGAACAAGCTCGGCAGCGTGAAGGCGGGTCTGCTCGCGGATCTCATCGCCGTCGACGGCGATCCCACGCAGGACATCGCCGCCGTTCGCCGCGTGCGCTTCGTGATGAAGGACGGCGTGATCTACAAGAGATAGGCGTCGAGGGCGGCACGGTGGGTCGCTGCCTCGCGGGCACCCATCGCGATTGTGTCGTCGAGCAGGTGCGGCTGCGTGTAATCCCAGCGATTGATCGGCGTCGGCGCGCTGGGCGCGAGATAGAGCCGTCCGCGCTGAACGCCGAGGACCGACGCATGATATGGTCGCGTGAGAAACACGATGCTCTTCGCGATGCCCGGATGCCGCTCGGCCACGAACGCAGGCGCGTTGTCGACCATGCCGCCATCGAGAAGTCGCTGGCCTCGAAAATTGCCGATGGGCGTAAATGGAGGCGTGGCCGATGACGCGAGCACCAGACTGGCCAGCTCGTCGGGCGTCTCGCAGGTCCGTGCGTCCACGGCCACCGCGCGAAAGCCGAGCAGTCCAGGCAGCCGCGGGTGCGGCCCTCGCTTCACGGATCGCTCTGCCGAGTAGAGACCGATACCGAGCGCCGCGGAGAGCACGGCGGGCATGAGCGGAGGCAGCGCCGCCGCGAGCACGTAGATCGGGAACGGTTGCTGGCGAATGCGCTCAAGCCCTCCGTCGGCGAAGGTCAGGAGCAGAGTGTCCCGATAGATCTCACCTTGCGGAGCCGGGCGCTCGCCGCGCCACAACTTGCGCCAGTCGAAATTTCTCGTGATCCCGCGAACGCGGGACATCCAGTATGTACGCGCCTCGACACGACGTCCCGAAAGAAAGGTGGTGATGACGCACGCCCCGGCGCTGCATGACGCGACGACGGCCGTGCGCGGCAGGAGCGCGTCGTGCCATTCCGCGAGGAGTCCCATCGTGTAGAAGGCGCGATTGCCGCCGCCCGCGAATGTGAGCGCGAGGTCTCGCTTGATTGTCGTCACGGTCGAAGTCTATCATCTGGCACGAACGGCTCACCCTTTCTTTCGTCCCTCTCCTCACTTCTCGATGCGATTCCCCTCCCGTCTCGCCGCACTTGCCGTCCTGATCCCCGCATTCGCCAACGCGCAGGGCCGGCGTCAGGACACTCAGACCGACACGCTGCCGCTGTTCCGGTTCAAGGTGGACGTGCCGGCGGACGACGCACGCCTGGCGACGCTGAAGCAGCAGGCCATGCGCATGGTCGATTCCATGAGCACGTTCACCCAGCAGATGGTCGATCAGGTCTTCAGCTTCGGCGAACTGGGATTCCAGGAGGAGGAAACCTCGAAGTATCTCACGGGGATCCTCGAGAAGAACGGCTTCACCGTCACGCGCGGGGTCGCCGGCATTCCCACGGCCTGGGTGGCGGTGTGGCGCTCGCCGGCCGGCGCGAAGCCCGTGATCTCGCTCGGCTCGGACATCGACGACATTCCACAGGCGAGCAACAAGCCCGGCGTCGGCTGGCATGACCCGTTGATCGCCGGCGCGCCGGGCCATGGTGAGGGGCACAACTCGGGCATGCCGCTCAACGTCACGGCGGCGCTCGCGGTGAAGAAGATCATGGAGCGCGAGAAGATTCCGGGCACGATCCACATGTGGCCCGGCGTCGCCGAGGAGCAGCTTGGCAGCAAGGCGTATTACGTCCGCGCGGGTTTGTTCAAGAACGTCGACGCCGTGCTGTTCACGCACGTCTCCAACGACTTCAACGTGAGCTGGGGTCCATCCGGATCGCTCGCGATCATCAGCGCGGAGTTCTCGTTCAAGGGACAGAGCGCCCACGCGGCCGGTGCACCATGGCGCGGACGCAGCGCGCTCGACGCGGTCGAGCTGATGGACGTCGCGTGGAACTTCCGCCGCGAGCATCTGCGCACGCAGCAGCGGTCGCACTATGTCATCAAGGACGGCGGTGACCAGCCCAACGTGGTGCCGCCGACCGCGACGGTGTGGTACTATTTCCGCGAGACGGACGAGAAGAACGTGCGGGGCTTGTTCGCCCTCGCCGACACGATCGCGCGCGCCGCGGCGATGATGACCAGCACGCAGCTCGACACCATTCAAATCCTGGGCAGCGCGTGGGATGGCTACTTCAGCAAACCGATCGCGATGCAGATGTTCGAGAACATCAAACGCGTCGGCATGCCCACGTGGGACGCGAAGGACCAGACGCTCGCTCGCGGCATCGAGCGCGAGCTGGGTCAGCCGACCACGGGACTCGATACGTCGCTCGCGAAGGAGCCCAATGGCCCCGTGCTGAATCCGCAGGGCGGCGGCAGCGACGACATCGGCGATATCTCGTGGAACGTGCCGACGGTGACGCTGCGATATCCCGCGAACATCCCGGGATTGCCGGGACACAACTGGGCCAACGCCATTGCGATGGCGACACCCATCGCGCACAAGGGCGTGACCGCGGGCGCCAAAGCCCAGGCGATGACCATGCTCGATCTCTTTCTCAAGCCGACGCTCGTCACGCAGAGCTGGGACTTCTTCCGGTCCGTCCAGACGGCTGATCGCACGTACACGCCACTGATGCGTGCCGGAGACTCTCCGGCCATCTGGCTGAACCGCGACATCATGGCGCGGTATCGCCCGGAGATGCGGAAATACTATTACGACCCGACGAAGTACAAGACATACTTGGAGCAACTCGGCATCACGTATCCCACGGTGAAGCCGGAGACCGCGGTTCCCTGAGGTGATGTCGATGCGTCGCTCTGCCGCACTCACGTTGGCCATGGCGTTGATGCCGTTCTCCTGGTTGCGGGGTCAGCACGTCGCGCCTGACAGCACGCCGGTGGTCGCCCTCATGCCGGTGCTCGACAATCAGGGCCGCGTCATTCCGGAGGATCTGATCCGTGAGACGATGCGGCCCGCGAGCACCGGCCGGCGCGTGTTCAACGTTGCCGTGAGCACGCTCGCGGGACTCGTCGCGTTCACCATTGCGACGAGCCCGCCGCAGGACGACGACTGCAGCATCTATGCGCCCTGCACGGGTCGGGAAAAGTTCAGGTACACGTACGGCCCGATCACCGGGACGGCTGTGGGTTTCCTCATCGGCCTCGCAATGCCGGCTGGCAAGGTGGATCGCGCCGAAGCCGTGCGGCGCCTCCGACAGCGGTTTGGCGATGCGAGCGGGCATGAGTGAGATGCGGCGATGGATCGTGTGGATGCTTCCATTGGTCGCCGCCTGCTATGCGCACCGCCTCGTGGAACGCGCGGATTGGCCGGTGCTCACCGGCCGCGATCAGCTGCGTGTGCGCACCTTCTCGGGCACCGAGCGCACCTTCGACCGATTCGTCTTCACGACGTCCGGCCTCTCGGGATGGCGCGTGGGACGCGATACGCTCACGCGCGTCGATTCCACGTTCGTTCCGCTCGACAGCATCGCCATGGTTCGCGTCTCCGAGTTCTCGAGATCGGGTACGTTGGTCGCCACCGCAGCGGCGACGTCCGCGGCGTTCGTGCTGCTGTCACTCACGAAGAGCGGCAATCGACCGGTGGCAGTGCCGCGACCGGCTGGATCGTGCCCCTTCGCGTATTCGTTCGACGGCAAGGACTACATCCTCGACTCGGAGACGTACGCGGGCGCGATCTCCTCAGCGTTCGAGCGCACCGACGTCGACAACCTCGAGCACATCCGCGCGATCGGCGGCCGATACATCGTTCGCCTGCGTAACGAGCGACCGGAATCCGAGTATACCGACGAGCTGTCGCTTCTCGCCGTGGATCACGCGCGCGGAACGCGCGTCTTTCCCGATGTGAGCGGCGTTCTGCACGTCGTCGGCGAGTCGAGCGCCGCGGCGACCGAGACAGCCTTCGGCGGCGATTCCCTGCCGACGCGTGCCGGACGCGAGCTGACGTTCGCCACACGGCCCGACTCGAGCGCGCTGATTCTCCGTGTCCGCAACACCGAAGTTGCGCCATTCGTCCTCGAGCACGTGCTCGGTCTCCTCGGCAGCGACGTGTACTCCTGGTATGCGGCCCTGCGCTCGCAGTACATCCAGCGCGCCATCGTCCAGTCGTGGATGGACAAGGAGGGCGCGCTGGACGTTCGCGTCGCGACGCGCGAGGGGTGGAGGACCGTGGGTCGAGTGCCGGACGTGGGACCGAGCGTGGCCAAGACCATCGTGATCCCGCTGCCACGAGTCACTGGTGATTCGATGCACGTACGTCTGGAGTCGTCGCCCGGCCTTTGGTACATCGACAGCGTGACCATCGCGTCGTATCACGGGAAGACGGAAGCGCGAGCCCTCGCGCTCCTCGGCGCCGCGGACGAGAGCGGAAGAACGGTGACGTCGCTGCTCGTCGCGCGCGATCGCCGGTATCTGGTCGCGCTGCGCGGAAGCGACGTCCGCGCGGAATTCGCCGCGCCCGCCGTCGCACCCGGCATGACACGGTCCGTGATGCTGCGAACGACGGGCCACTACTACATCGATACGCAAGACAGCACACCGCCGCGCCTCGATGTCGTGCAGAGGCTCATGAGCGACCGCGCGTTCGCGCAGCGCTACTGGGCCGACGCATGGATGCGCGAACGCGGAGAGTCGATCCTGCAGCTCAGGTAGCGCGGTCGGCGACCCGCAGGGGGGCAGCGCCCGGTTTCCGATACCAGTACGCGATGGCCAGCAGAAACACCGCCGCGACGAGATCGGCACCGATGCGCGCGGAGATGGCCTCGAGCGCGCGCGCACCGTACAATGCGGTTCCCGCTGCCACGATCGCCAGACCGAGGCCGGCGTGGCGCAGCAGCGCGACGCCGCGTGCGCGCCCAACCCCCACCGACAACACGCTCGTGAGCGCGTAATACGAGACGCGCAGCAACGTGGCCGCGGTGGGGTTGAACGCCGTGGCGATCTCCTGGTGGATCCACGAAAACGCCCACACGATGACGCCGGCGAGGAGCACACGCCGCGGGTCGCTCCAGACGCTGCCACGTGTGGGCGAGCGATCGAGCCGCGCGAACTGCCACGCCGCGGCCAGACTGGTGAGAACCGCGAGCGACACCGCCGACGCAATGGTCCCGAAGGGTGGGTAGGCATACGCCGTCCGCGCGGCCAGATGCGCCAGCGCGCCAAACATCGCCCACGCAAAGCCCAGGAAGCCGAGCATTGTCCACGAGGCGCTCCGCCAGGCGACGTTGGCTGCGAAGCACAGACCACTGAGCACGGCCACCGTGGCGGTAAGCATGCGCGGATGTGTGCGCTCGAGCAGCAGCGCGGCCACGAGCGCGCACAAGACGGCGGCGAACACCGACGCGTCGCGCAGACTTCCCTGTGGAAAGCGCATGACCGCGACGAGCAGCACCGCTGCCCCGATCGCCATCGCGATTCCCGTGACGCGCGCGCTGGCGTCATACGCCATCACGCTTCCCGCGACGAATGCCAGCGGCAACACGCCGCCGTCCAGCCAGTCGCCTTCGTACAAGCGTCGCAAGCCGGCAGCCGGCTCGAGGTGCCCCGTGTGCGTCTGGTCCACGATCACGAGCCAGAGGACGCCCGCGATGGCGATGAACGCGGCTGTCGCCCTGTGCGTCAGCGGCGAATTCATACCGAGCCCCGTTCGGAGGGCAGCCACCGCGGCGAGGGTGCCGAGCGCGCGCAGCCGCTCGCTGCGCCGCATGCCCCGCGTCCACGGCATGACGGCGAACAGTGCGACGGCGAGCGGAAACCACATGGCCAGCAGCGGCCCATAGTCGTGCTCGAATCCCGTCGCGAGGGCCGCGACGTACAGCGCAGCCGCCAGCAGGAACAAGCGTCCGGCGACGATCCACCGCCGTGCGCTCATCGCGTATCCCGACGCCGAGAGCACCGCGACACCGTACCCCGCGAGCAACATCAGGTCCGCGCGTCCGCTCGACGTCACGAACGGCGCGATGGCGGCGCCGCTGAACCCGACGCACCAAAGCGGCTCGTCAACCTCCGCGTGGGCGAACACGGCCAGCGCGATGGACACGGCCGCCGCGAAGCTGAACGCCGCCCACTGCGGCACCAGTTGCAGCGACGGACCCGCGCCCCACGCGCACACATGTGCGATGGCCAGCGACAAGCCAAGCAGGCTCGCACCGAACGATCGCTCGCGCCGGCGCAGCCGTACGCCGCCGACGCCAAGCGCCACCGCCACTACCAACCCAAGGCCGATTCGCTGCGCGGGGCCAAGCAAACCGTTGGCAATCGCCCAGCCGAGAAATGTGCCGACTGCGGCGAGCGCGCTGACGGTCGCCAGAACGAGCGTCCCATATCGCCCGACCAGCGACTCGAGATCGACATTGGGCAGCATCGCCTGCAAGTCGAAGGGCGATTGCTGCGGTGGCCGCTCGCGCTCGCCCCTCGGCGCGGAAGCATTCGCGCTCTGACTCGCCGCGAGGGCGCGAACCGCGTCTTCGAGCGCCGCCAGGCGTCGCTCGAGCGCGGCAAGTCGATCGTCCTCGCTAGCCACGCCTCTTCACGAGCGTGAGGATGGTGTAGGTGGCGACGACCTCGTCGGACTGATTCGTCACTTCCACGTCCCAGGCCACGACGCCCTGCGGAATTCCCGCGCCCGTTCCCTCCTTCGGCGTTTCCTTCTCGGTCTTCTGCTTGCACGTGAGCTTCGCCTGGATCGTATCACCCGGGTACACGGGCTTTGTGAATCGCAGGTTCTCGAGCCCGTAGTTGGCCAGCACGGGACCAGGCGCCGGATCCACGAACAGCCCGGCGGCGGCGGACAACACGAAGTATCCGTGGGCCACCTTGCGCTCGAAGATCGATAGGCCGCCTGTCTCGTCCTTGTGCGCGTAGAAGTGATCGCCGCTCAGGTCCGCGAATTCGGCGACGTCCCGGTCGGTGACGGTGCGCTTCTCCGTTACCAGCGTCTCACCGATGCGGAGATCGTCGAAGAGCTTCCGGAACGGATGGTCGGACGCTGGCTTCCGTTCCGCGCCGTTGATGTACTGATCGAATACCCGCGTGAGGGTATCGGGCGAGCCCTGGATCGCCGTGCGCTGCATGTAGTGCATCACACCGCGCACGCCGCCCATTTCCTCCCCGCCGCCGGCGCGCCCAGGTCCGCCGTGCACTAGGTGCGGCAGCGGCGACCCGTGTCCGGTCGACTCCTTCGCGGAATGCCGATTCACCAGCATCAGCCGGCCGTGGAATGCCGCCGTGCCGAGCACCACGCGCCGCGCTGCATCATCGTCCGCCGTGAATACGGAGCCCACGAGCGAGCCCCGGCCGCGCTTGGCCAGCTCGATCGCTTCATCCAGCGTGCGGTACGGCATCACCGTGTTCACGGGTCCGAAGGCTTCGACGTCGTGCGGCGCGGACTGCTGCAGCGGCTTGTCGGCGTAGAACAGGAGCGCGGGAAAGAATGCGCCGCGCTTCGGGTCTGCACCGACAACGTCGACGTTGTCCGGGCTGCCGAACACGAGCTCGGTCTCGCTCGCGATCTGATCCACATTCTGGCGCACCTCCTTGACCTGCGTGCGTCCCGCGAGCGGCCCCATTCGGACGCCTTCCGCCGCCGGATCGCCGATCCGCGTGGTCTTCAGCCGTTCGGAGATCGCGCGCATCGCGTCGTCCACCACGGTCTCCGGAACGAAGGTGCGACGGATCGCCGTGCACTTCTGGCCGGCCTTGGCGGTCATCTCCCGGACGACTTCCTTCACGAAGAGGTCGAACTCCTCCGTTCCCGGCCGCGCGTCGGGACCCAGCATCGAGAAGTTGAGGGAGTCCGCCTCCTGGTTGAAGCGAACGCTGTTCTCGATGATCGATTTGCTCGACTTGAGCATGCGCCCGGTATGGGCCGAGCCCGTGAACGCGACGGCGCACTGACAGTCGAGGTGGTCGATCAGGTCGCCCGCGCTGCCGCAGACGAGCTGGATGGCGCCTGCGGGAAATATCCGCGCGTCTACCATGGCGCGAAACACGACTTCCGTCAGATACGACGTGACAGTGGCTGGCTTGACGATGGCGGGGACGCCGGCGAGCAGCGTCGGCGCGAGCTTCTCCAGCATCCCCCACACCGGGAAATTGAACGCGTTGATGTGGACGGCAACGCCCTCGATCGGGACGCAGAGATGTCGCGCGACGAACGTCCCGCCCTTGGAGATCTGCTCGGTGGCGCCATCGACGAAAAACGTCTCGTCGGGAAAGTCGCGTCGGCCCTTCGATGCGTACACGAAGAGCGTTCCGATGCCGCCGTCGATGTCGATCCAGTTGTCGCTCTTGGTCGCGCCCGTGGCGTAGGAGATCTCGTAGAAACGGTCCTTCAGCGACATGAGGTGCGTCGCCATCGCCTTGAGCATTCGCGCGCGCTCGTGGAACGTCATCCTGCGCAACGCAGGGCCCCCGACGCGCCGTGCGAAATCGATCATCGATTTGAAATCGATACCCCCGCTCGAGGTCTCACCGATCGTCTCACCGGTGACGGCGTGCACGAGCTCCGTCGCCTTCCCTGTTCCGCGCACCCACTCGCCCGCGACGTAGCTCTCGAGCTGAAAGCGCGGCAGCAGCGTCCTGGCGTTTCGATCCGTCAGCGTCGCGGTCATGCGCTACACCCGTTCGATGATCATGGCCATTCCCTGTCCCACCCCGATGCACATGGTGCAGAGCGCGTAATGCATGTTCCTGCGACGCAGCTCGTGCGCGGCCGAGAGCACCAGACGCGCCCCCGACATGCCGAGCGGGTGTCCCAGCGCGATGGCGCCGCCATTCGGATTCACGCGCGGATCATCGTCGGCAACGCCGAGCTCGCGCAGACAGGCGAGCACCTGCGCGGCAAACGCCTCGTTCAGCTCGATCACGTCCATGTCGCCCAGCTCCAGACCCGCACGTTTGAGCGCGAGTCGAGACGCGGGCACCGGGCCCATTCCCATGATGCGGGGCTCGACGCCCGCGACGGCCGTCGACACCACGCGCGCGATCGGCGTGAGGTCGTGCTCCTTCAGCGCGCGCTCGGAGACAACGAGCAACGCCGCCGCGCCATCGTTCAACCCTGAAGCATTGCCGGCCGTGACGCTTCCCTTGCCATCGGTGCGAAACGCCGGCTTCAGTTTCGCCAGCACCTCGACCGTGGACTCCGGCCGGATGAACTCGTCCTGATCGAATCGCTTCGGATCGCCCTTTTTCTGCGGAATCTCCACTGCGGTGATCTCATCCGCGAACCGACCGGCCGAGCGCGCCGCCGCGGCCTTCTGCTGCGATCGGACCGCGAAGCAGTCCTGATCGTTGCGCGAGACGCCATACCGCTCGGCGACGTTCTCGGCGGTCTGTCCCATGGAGTCGGTGCCGTAGCGTTCCTTCATCTTTGGATTCACGAAGCGCCAGCCGAGGCTCGTATCGAACAGCTCCATGTCGCGGGCCCACGGTTTCGACGCCTTCGACAGGACGAAGGGAGCGCGCGTCATGCTCTCCACGCCGCCGGCGACGAAGAGATCGCCTTCACCAAGACGCGCTGCCCGCGCCGCCGCCGCGATCGCCGACATTCCCGATGCGCACAGCCGGTTGACGGTCTCGCCGGGCACGGAGTGCGGCAGGCCGGCAAGCAACAGCGCCATGCGCGCCACGTTCCTGTTGTCTTCCCCCGCCTGATTCGCGCAGCCCAGGACGACGTCCGCGATCGCGGCGGGATCGACGCCGGGATGGCGTCGCATCAATTCCGCGATGACGTGGGCGGCGAGGTCGTCGGCGCGCACGTCGCTCAGCGCTCCGCCAAGGCTTCCGATCGGCGTCCGAACGCCGCCTGTGATGTATGCGTCAGCCATGTGCGCGTTTTGTCCTGTAGACCGTGCCACGAAAGATCGCGACGAGGAGATCGTTCTGGTTCCGAACGGATACTCGATAATACCCGAGTCGGTTCGTGAAGCTCTCTTCTTCCGCGACGGCCGTGAGCTGATCGTTGACGTTCACCGGCTGCGGATAGGAGATGGAATTCTCGATCGCGACGGTAACATTGCCGTTGGTATTCGCCGCGAAGGCGAGCGCGCTGTCCGCCAGGGAGTACACGATTCCACCATGCGACACGCCGAAGCCGTTCACCATCTCCTGCCGGACCGTCATGCGCACCGTCGATCGCTGCGGCGCGATCTCGATCACCTCGATCCCGAGCCAGCGGCTGAACTCGTCGCGTGCGATCATCGCGCGCACGACGCGCTCCGCCAACGCCTGCGTGCCCGTCATGCGTGAAATCTCGCTCCGTCACGCGCCCGCGCGCGCAGCACCGCGCTCGGCCGGTACCGGTCCTCGCCATATTCGTCCTGCAGCGCCTCGAGACGCCGATACACCTCTCCGGCACCGATGTCGTCCGCCCACGCGAGCAGTCCGCGCGGGTAATTCACTCCCTTCGTCATCGCGAGGTCGATGTCCTGCACGGATGCCACCTGAAAGAGGAGCGCGTCCGCAGCCTCGTTGATGAGCATGGCAAGCACGCGATCGAATATCCGCTGGCCGAGCGCGCGATCCTTGCGCGCCTCCGGTTTCGCCACGCCGTCACCGTACCGGTAATAGCCGGCGCCTGTCTTTCGCCCCAGCAGTCCCGCCTCGACCATGCGTCGCTGCGTCACCGAAGGCCGATAGCGCGGCTCGTAGCCCATCGCTTCGAACACACTGGTGGTGACGGCGTAGTTCACATCGTTCCCGATCAGATCCATGAGCTCGAAGGGACCCATGCGGAAACCACCGATCTCGGTCATGGCCCAATCGATCGTCGCCGTATCGGCGATGCCTTCTTCGTAGATCCGCAACGACTCGCCGTAGAACGGACGCGCCACACGGTTCACGATGAACCCGGGCGTGTCGCGCGCGATGACGCTGACCTTGCCCCACTGGTCCACGAGCGCGCGCGATCGGTCGACGATGGTTGCATCACTGGTGATCGCACGCACGACCTCCACCAGTGGCAGCACGGGCGCCGGATTGAAGAAATGCAGTCCGACTATCCGGCCGCGGGTACGGCATGCCGCCGCGATTCCGGCCACCGACAGCGACGACGTGTTCGTCGCGAGCACGCACTCCTCGCTCACCACCTCTTCGATGGCGCGAAAGGCGCGCTGTTTCGCGCCCAGATCTTCCACGATCGCTTCGATGATCACGTCGCAATCGCGGAACACCGCGTAATCGTCGTGGATCGCTTCAAGTGTGAGGCGCGACTGTGCGTCGCGTGCAGCTTCCGCGGTCATTCGCTTCTTTTCCACTTCACGCGCGAACACCTTCTGCAGGCCGGCACGCGCCCTATCTATAGAAGGGGCGTATGCGTCTGCCAGAACGACAGGATGGCCGGCGACGGCCGCGACCTGCGCAATGCCGCTCCCCATGGTGCCCGCACCCAGCACTCCAATCCGTTCGCGCGCCGCTTTCGCCATCAGCGCCCTGTGTACGCGGGCTTTCGCTTCTCGAGAAACGCGCTGACGCCCTCGGCATAGTCCGCGGTGCGCCCAACCTGGCGCTGCATCTCCTCTTCCATCTGCAGCTGACCTTTCAGGTCGTTGGAGAGCGACGCGTTGATGAGCTTCTTCGTGTACGCGAGCGCGCGCGTCGGCATGCTGGCCAGATGCTTCGCCAGCGCCAACGCGGTGTCATGCAGAACGGTTCCCGGTACGACGTCGTGCACGAGACCCCACTCGTGCGCTTTCACCGCCGAAAGCTTGTCGCCGAGAAACATGAGCGCCGCGGCGCGCGCCGGACCGATGAGTCGCGGCAGGAAGAACGAGCCGCCCGTGTCGGGTATCAGCCCGATCTTGCTGAAGCTCTGGATGAACGATGCATCCTCCGCCGCGATGACGATGTCACACGCGAACGCGAGGTTCGCGCCCGCGCCGGCCGCGACTCCGTTCACCGCGCACACGACCGGCTTTTCCATCTCGCGAATCGCCTGGACCAGAGGCGTATACACCGAATGCACGATCTCCCCGAGGTCCGCCGACGAGCCGGCGCTCAGCGCTTCACCGAGATCCTGGCCGGCGCAAAAGCCGCGACCCGCACCGATCAGCATGACCGCTCGAACGGCGGGCTCGCGCGCCGCATCGGCCAGGGCGCTCTGGAGCTCGCGGGCCATGCCGCGGTTGAAGCTGTTGAGAACGTCCGGCCTGTTCAGCGTGATCGTCGTGACGCCGTGGTCGGTGGCGACGCGGATGAATTGTTGGCTCATGAGAAAGGGAGAATCCTCGCTTCACGCCGTGCAGCACGGTGAGCATCTAAGTTATGTGACTGTTGCGTCTTAGGTGAGCGCGCCCGATACTTCGTGCTGCCATGGCGCCCTCCTCACTCGCCAAGACCGCGCCCCGACGCATCGCCTCGGCGTCGAAGCTCGATTGGCGCCGGATCGCCCACTCCACGCTCGTCTCGCGTGCCCTCGACGATCTGGAGGAAGAGACGAACCGGAACCGCGCGAAGGTGCCGAAAGAGCATCTGGTGCTCTACCAGTTTTCGGCGCGCGGCCACGACGTTCCGCAGACAATCCTCGGCGCCTTGCTGACGCACAAGCGCGACGCCGCGAGCGCGTACTATCGCTCGCGTCCCTTGCTCCTGTCACTGGGGCTCTCGATCGAGGATGCGCTGGCCAGTCCGCTCGGCCGTGCCGGAGGCTTCAGCGACGGTCGCGACATCGGCGTCGTGTGCAACATGCCGAACGAGATCGGGCCGATCGTGCTGCCCATGGCCGGCGACGTAGGCTCGCAATACACGCCGGCCGCGGGCTGGGCGCAGTCGATCCTCTATCATCGCGACGTCCTGGGTGAGAAGGATTGGGATGGCGCCATCGCCGTTGTGCTGGGCGGTGAGGCGTCGGTGGCGACCAATGGCTTCTGGTCGGCGCTCACCATGGCGACGACCCTCAAGCTCCCGCTGCTCTTCTACGTCGAGGACAATGGCCTCGGCATCTCGGTGCGCGGTGACGTGCAGACGCCGGGCGGCAACATCGCCGCGAACCTGGCGGCATTCGCGAACCTGCTCGTTCGCGACGGCGACGGAACGGATCCGAAGCAGAGTGCGGAGCTTCTGATCGAGTGCGTGAATCACGTTCGCGACGGCCATGGGCCCGCGCTCGTGCATTTGACGGTGCCTCGCCTGTGCAGCCACTCGGGGCCGGACAATCAGAAGGGCTATCGCACCGAACGCGAGATTGCGTCGGATCTCGAGCGCGATCCGCTTCCCCGACTGAAGCGACACCTCGTGCCCGACCGCCTGTCGCCGGACGATTGGCGCGGGATCGAGAACGAGGTGAAGCGCGACGTCGACGCCGGCCTCGCCGGAGCACGCGCACGACCCAATCCGGATCCCGCGACGGTCAAGCGGTTCCTGTACGCGGAGCCCGCGGATGCGGGCGACCAACGCACGCAAGGCGGGCTGTCAGACAAGGAGATCAGCCGGCTGGGCGGCGCGGATGTTCCGGCGCCATCAGGCGATGCGATTCGGTTCGCCGAGGCCATTCGCCTGACGCTGCGACGCGAGCTGGAGGTCAACCCGAAGGTACTCGTCTTCGGCGAGGACGTGGGACGCAAAGGCGGTGTACACCTGGTGACCGAAGGCCTGCAACGCCAGTTCGGCGATCAGCGCGTGTTCGACACGAGTTTGTCGGAGGAAGGAATCATCGGACGCGCGGTGGGCATGGCCATCTCCGGCCTGATGCCCGTGACGGAGATTCAGTTCCGGAAGTACGCCGACCCCGCGCATGAGCAGCTGAACAATTGCGGCACACTGCGCTGGCGCACCGCCAACCGCTTCGCGTCGCCGATCGTCGTACGAATGCCTGGTGGGTTTGGAAAGGACGTTGGTGACCCCTGGCATTCGCTGAGCGGCGAGGTGCACTGGGCGCACACCTATGGGTGGCAGCTGGCGTACCCGTCCAACGCCCCTGATGCGGTGGGATTGCTGCGCGCGGCGATGCGCTCGAAGAACCCCACCGTGTTTTTCGAGCATCGCTCGCTGCTGATGACGAGCGACGGCAGCGGGCGCTATCCGGGAGACGAGTACGTGCTGCCGTTCGGACGCGCCACGACGCTTCGCGTCGGCAGCGCCATCACCGTGGTCACGTGGGGCGCGATGGTGCATCGTGTTCTCGAGGCGGCGGACGCACTGCAGCAGATCGAGGTGATCGACCTGCGCACGATCGCACCGTGGGATCGCAATTGCGTGCTCGACTCGGTGAGGAAGACGGGCCGCTGCCTGATCGTTCACGAAGACAACATCACCGCCGGCTTCGGCGCGGAGATCGCCGCGACGGTCGCGAGTGATGCTTTCTGGTTCCTCGATGCCCCGGTCGACCGACTCGCCGTCGAGGACGTGCCAATGCCCTACCATCCTGTCCTGCTCGACGCTGTGCTTCCGGATGCCACGCGCATTACGGAGCGCATCGAGACCCTTCTCCGCAGCTGATGCCAATCCGTTCCTTCCTGATCGCGGTGATCCTGTGTTCGACGATCACCGCGGCGCTGGGCGCGCAAGCGCCATCACCGGCGCCGTCGGCGGCAGGTGCGTCGACCGCCGCCCGCGTCGCCGTGGCCGCCATCGCGAGGAGCAAGCCGGTCATCGACGGACGCCTCGACGACGCCGTGTGGCTGGACGCCCCGTTGCTCAGCGGGTTCGTCCAGCGCGAGCTGCACGAGGGCGAGCCCGTCAGCGAACGCACTGAGGTGCGTGTCATCTCCGACGGCGAGGCGCTGTACATCGGCGCGTGGATGTACGACCGCACGCCGGCCGGGATCGTGCCGGGCGAGAAGATTCGCGACGTCTCTCTCGACAACAGCGATTACGTCGCCATCATCTTCGACACCTTCCACGATCGGCAGAACGGTTTTGTCTTCGCGACGACGCCGGCCGGCATCGAATACGACGGTCAGGTGGCGAAGGAAGGCGAAGGCGGCGGCGTGCAGCAGTCGAATCAGACGCGCGCCGCCGCGGGGTCCATGGGCGGTTTCAACATCAACTGGGACGCCACCTGGGAAGTGAAGACGTCCATGGACTCGGCGGGCTGGTACGCGGAATTTCGCATTCCCTATTCCACGCTTCGGTACGCGGGGGGCGCACGTCAGAGCTGGGGCCTGAATGTGGGACGCGGTATCCGTCGGAAGGGGGAAGATGCGTACTGGGCCTTCGTTCCGCGCCAGTTCAACATCTACCGCCTGTCGCGTGCCGGTACACTCGAGCTCACGCAGCTTCCCACGCCACGCCTGGCCGTCGTGACACCGTACGTCCTCGGCAGCTCGAACCAGAATTTCGCGCTCTCGCCCATCGGCCATCGTGACGCACAATGGGGAGCTGACGTGAAGTACGGTGTGACGCCGAGCCTGACGCTGGATCTCACGTACAACACGGACTTCGCGCAAGTGGAGGTCGATCAGCAGCAGACGAACCTCACGCGGTTTCCCCTCTTCTTCCCCGAGAAGCGGCCGTTCTTTCTGGAGAACGCGGGCTCGTTCTCGGCCGGGACTCCGCAGTCCGTCGACCTGTTCTTCAGCCGGCGCATCGGCATCGACACACTGGGTCAGGCCGTGCCGATTCGGGGTGGTGGGCGCCTGTCCGGCCGTGTCGCCGGCATGACGCTCGGCGCCCTCGAGATCGTGACCGACGACGATGCCGGCGTGCAGCCCGCCAACTCTTACACGGTCGCGCGCCTCACGCGCGAAGTGTCGCGGCGCTCGCGGGTTGGCGCGATCGCCGTCCAACGGGTGGCCGTGGACAGCGCCGGCGATCGCAACGGCACATATGGCCTGGACGGACGCGTCGGACTGGGCGAGGCATGGACGCTCGACGGGTGGGGCGCGAAGACCGCGACGCCGGGGAGCGCGGGCGACGAGTTCGGGTACAGCGCGCGCGCAGCGTACACGACGGCACGGTGGAACAACTCTGCGCGCGTGGTCTCGGTTGGCGACGCATTCAATCCGGAGGTCGGATTCCTCACGCGCACCGGTGGATTCAGATATTACGAGCTCGCCTTGATGCGACTGGTGCGCGATTCCAACCTGAAATGGCTCAAGGACTGGAATCCTCACGTCAGCATCCGGAATTATTACCGGCCCGACGGCTACTACGAGAGCGGGTGGCTGCACATGGACCTGACGGAGCTCGAGCTGGCCAATGGCGGGAAGTTCGGGCCGGAGTTCAACGTCTACCACGAAGGACTGCAGCAGCCGTTCGAGATTTCGCCCGGCGTGACGCTGCCGGTGGGTGGCTACACCTACCCGAGTCTGGGGCTCGATTGGACCACCAACCCCAGCGCACCATTCAATGTCGTGCTGCGCAGTGACGTGGGCGGATTTTACGACGGCACGCGCAATGGCCAGACGCTGACGCTTACCGGGCGGCGCGGTGCGACCATCTCGACGTCGCTGACGTACGACTACCAGCGTGTCTGGCTCGACGAGGGCGACTTCACGCGCAATCTCATCCAGACACGCGTGGCGTACTTCTTCACACCACGCATCTTCGTGCAGTCGCTCATGCAGTACAGCAACCAGGCGCGTGCCTGGTCCGCGAATACGCGCTTTGCGTGGCTCAGCGCCGCCGGAACCGGCCTGTTCGTCGTCTACAACGACGGCGAAATGGCGGACAGCTTTTTCCGCTGGCGTCAGCCACAGTCGCGGTCGCTGGTGATCAAGTACGCGCGACAGTTCGGCACGGGCATCTGACCCATTGAGTCGCCTTTCGCACCCGGTTAGCCTCCGTGTTCATCCCACGTTGAGGATATGACTTTGCGCTATCGCGGGTTCGCTCTGATCGGCCTGCTGTCGGTCATCGCGGCATGCAGCAGTGACAAGACGACGGGTGTGAATGGGAACGTCTCCGGGTCGGTGTCGTTCACGTATTCCGGCGCGGGTCAGACCAACGCGACCTACGCGGCGACTGGCGCCATCTCATCGACCACGTCCTCCAGCGCGGCGTACACGAAGACGTGGGCGGCCGCATATAAGGACAACGCAGATCAGAGCACGAATCTCGTCGCCAACCTGGTGCGCGGCAGCAAATCCGACCTGCTCGTGATCACCATGGCGTCGCAGTCGACCGGCAATACCACCATCGATTCCAACTGCAACAGCACGTCCACCACGGCCTGCACCGACGTCGTACTGGCCATTGGGGTGAGCTCGGATGGGTCGAACTTCGATTACGTGTGCGTGCTGGAATCGGGCAGCGTATCGATCACGTCGCTGTCGGGGAGCAACGCGCAGGGGACATTCTCGGGCGCCGGGACGTGCACGCAGACGGTGCAACCGTTCGCGACGAGCACCTGGACGGTGACGAACGGCAGTTTCAATGTTCCGGTGCTCGCGAGTCCGCCTCAGGTCGGCGGTTAGATCGGCTTGAATTCCTCGAACGGCTGACGGCAGTCGTCGCACACGTGGATCGACTTGCAGGCTGTCGATCCGAATTCGCTCTCGAGCGTCGTGTGCGACGAGCCGCAGAACGGGCAGCGCACCGCGGGACGCCGCCGCCCGAGCTGCACGGGGGCATCGTGTTCGGCCGGCCCGGGTGGAGCGATGCCATACGCGCGCAGCTTTTCGCGCGCCTCCGCGGGAATCCAGTCCGTGGTCCACGCCGGTGTGTAGCGCGTGCGCACTTCGACGCGTCCCACACCGTGATCGCGCAGCGCCTGCGCGATGTCGCGCTCGATGACGGCCATTGCCGGACATCCGGAATACGTCGGCGTGACGGTCACGCGCGCGCCGTTCTCGAGCAGCTCCACGTCGCGCACGATCCCGAGCTCGACGACGTTCAGTACGGGCACCTCGGGATCCATCACGCTCTCGAGGACCCGCATCAAGGCCTCGCGCGAGAGCGACGCGGCTGGCTTCACCACGAGGCCCCAGGATGTTGTCGCTGGAGCACCTGCATCTCCGCGAGCATGTGGCCGAGGTGCTCGGTGTGCTTCCCCAGCCTTCCGCCGCGCTGCATCCATGCGACGTCAGGCGTAGCGATTCCCGCGCGTCCGAGCACGTCCATCACCTGGCTCTTCCACGGCGTCTCGAGCGCGGAGGCATCCACCGCCAGCCGCTGCGACACGAGACGCTGCTCGACGTCGTCGGTGAGAAACAGCTCGCCCGTGTAACGCCACAGGTCGTTCACCGCTGCCTGCAAACGCTCATGGCTTTCGTCGGTGCCGCCGCCGAGCCTGAGCACCCACTCGCCGGAATGGCGCACATGATATCGCGATTCCTTGTGCATCTTCGCTGCGATGCCGGCGAGGTCGTCGTTCGCCGCCTGACGCAGGGCGTCCGAGAGGAGCAGCGAGTACGTGCTGAAGAAGAACTGCCGCGCAATCGTCACGGCGAAGTCGCCCTTCGGCAGCTCCACCAGCAGGCAGTTGCGGTAGTCGATGCCGTCCCGGAGAAATGCGAGCGCGTCGGCGTCGCGCCGCTTCCCCTCCTTGTCTGCCGCGAGCGTCAACAGGAGGTTGGCGTGTCCGATGAGATCGAGGGCAATGTTCGCGAGCGCGATGTCCTCCTCGAGAATCGGCGCGTGCCCACACCACTCCGACAGCCGGTGACCGAGCACCAGACGGTCGTCCGCGAGACGCAGCAGATACTCGACCTCGTCGTGCGCACTCACATCCGTACGCCCGTCGGCACCTTGTAGAACTGCGGATGCCGATACGGTTTGTCGTTGCCGGGATCGAAGAACGGCCCCATGTCGTCCGGCGTCGACGCCGTGATCTCGCGCGTCGGGACGACCCAGATGTTGTTGCCCTCACCGCGCCGCGCGTACACGTCGCGCGCATTCTGCAGCGCCTGTTCCGCATCCACCGCGTGCACGCTGCCGACATGCTCGTGCGGCGCGCCGTCTCCGGGTTGAACGAAGACTTCCCAGAGCGGCCACTGGGAGTCTCCTGCGGGTCGCGGGTCGCTGGTCGCGGGGCGCGGCGTCATGCAGCTTCGGGCCGCTGCTCCCTGTTCGCCGCGTACGCCGCGGCGGCGACACGGACCCATTCACCGTCGTCGTGCGCCTTGCGCCGTGCAGCGAGGCGCTCGCGATTGCACGGTCCGTCGCCCTTCACCACGCGCCAGAACTCATCCCAGTCGATCGGACCGATCTCCCAATTCTCCGACTGCTCGTTGTACCGCAGTTGCGGATCCGGGATCTCGAGGTTGATCGCCTTGGCCTGAGCGACGGTGAGATTGATGAACCGCTGCCGGAGCTCGTCGTTGCTTTTGCGCTTCACGCCCCAGCGCGTCATCTCCTCGCTGTTCGGCGAATCCTTGTCGTGCGGGCCGAACATCATCAGCGAGGGCCACCACCAGCGATTCAGTGCGTCCTGCGCCATGCGATGCTGCTCCGGGGTGCCGCCGGACAGCGCCGTCATGATCTCGAAGCCCTGCTTCTTGTGGAAGTTCTCTTCCTTGCAGATCCGGATCATCGCGCGCGCATAGGGACCGTACGAGGCCTTCGCCAGCATTGTCTGATTCACGATCGCGGCGCCGTCCACGAGCCAGCCGATCGCGCCGATGTCGGCCCACGTGAGCGTGGGATAGTTGAAGATGCTCGAGTATTTCGCCGAGCCGTTCAGCAGCTGCATCACCAGCTCCTGGCGGTCGACGCCAAGCGTCTCGGTGCCGCAATAGATGTAGAGGCCGTGCCCTGCTTCGTCCTGCACCTTGGCCAACAACCCCATCTTACGGCGCAGCGTGGGCGCGCGCGTGATCCAGTTGCCCTCGGGCAGCATGCCGACGATCTCGGAATGCGCGTGCTGCGACATCATGCGCGTCAGCTGCTTGCGATACCGCTCCGGCATCCAGTCTTTCGGCTCGATGGTCTCGCCACGCGCGATGCGCGCCTCGAATTCCGCGTTGCGAGTCGCGTCCTCCGCCGGCGTCGTCTGAGACTGGTCCATGCGCGGAATTTAGAGCGTCGCCCATATTTCGCCCATGCCAACTCCTGCCGCGGCGGACCCACGACAGAGCGGTGAGGTCGTGGTCGAGGTGCACGATGCCATCGCCACCGTTCGCTTCTCGCATCCCAAGAGCAACGCCCTGCCGGGCGCGCTGCTGCGGAAGCTCGCGAAGGAGATCGCCGACCTCGGCCGCAACTCCGGCATCAAGGTCATCGTGCTGTGCAGCGACGGCACGAAGGCCTTCTGCGCCGGCGCGTCATTCGACGAGATGAAGGCGGTGAACGATGCACCCAGCGGCCGCGAGTTCTTCAGCGGCTTCGCACACGTGATTCTCGCGATGATACGGGCGCCGCAATTCGTGATCACGCGCGTGCAGGGCAAGGTCGCCGGCGGCGGCGTGGGCCTGGTGGCCGCGTCGGACTATGTGCTCGCGGTGCGCGACGCGTCGCTCAAGCTCAGCGAGCTGGCGGTGGGGTTGGGCCCGTTCGTCATCGGGCCGGCCGTCGAGCGGAAAATCGGTCGCGGGCCGTTCGCGGCGATGTCCATCGACGCGGAGTGGCGCGACGCCGCGTGGGCCGAGCGCCATGGGTTGTATGCGCGCGTCTTCGACGCTGCGAAGGACATGGACGCGGCGCTGCAGAAGCTCAGCGATTTCCTGCAGAGCGCCAACCCCGAGGCCATCCGGCAGTTGAAGCAGGCCATGTGGGCCGACATCGGCGATTGGGATCAGCTGCTCGACCGCCGCGCCGCGATCAGCGGCGCGCTGGCACTCAGTGCACACACGCGCGCCGCGATCGAACGGTTCGAGAAATCCTGACGGACGTCAGGCTGCCTTGGCTGCGGCCTGCTTTGCCAGCTGCGTGTCGATCGACAGCTTGACCTCATCGCTCACGAGCACGCCGCCCGTCTCGAGCGCCGCGTTCCAGCCCAGGCCGAAATCCCCGCGGTTGAACTTTCCGGTCGCGCTGAAGGCCACCTTCTGGTTGCCCCACGGATCAACGCCTGCGCCCTCTTCCGTCACGGTCAGCGTCACGGGCTTCGTGACGTCCTTGATTGTCAGATCTCCGGTGAGCTTGTAGCCCTCGGCCGTGCGCTCGACTTTCGTGCTCACGAAGCGCATCTCGGGATACTTCTCCACGTCGAAGAAGTCGCCGGATTTCAGATGGTTGTCGCGCATCTCGTTGCGCGTGTCGATGCTCCCGGTCGCGATCGTCGCGTCGACCTTGATGTCGCCGCTGTCGCTCACGGTCAGCGTGCCCTTCACGTCGCCGAAATTGCCCTTCACGGTCGAGATCATCATGTGTCGCACCGCGAACTCGACGTTCGTGTGCGCGGTGTCGATGCTGTAGGTGCCCGGGGTAACGATGGTGCTCATGGTGCCTCTCCTCTGATTTGAAATGCACTAGTTGAAACTGCAAAATCTCAGTCCCGAGATATCAGGACGCGCGAAACGTCAGCTGGAACTGCTGGATTACTTCTCGGCGTTCAGGCCGAGTCGGCGCAGCATGTCGGTCAGCTCCGCCTGCTCCTTCGATGTCAGCGTCGACATCACATCCTCGATTCGCTCGGCGTGCGACGGAAAGATCTCCGCGATCAACGCTTCACCTTTCGGTGTCAGTGCTGCATATCGCGCCCGACGGTCCGTGGTGCACTCGCGACGCTCGACCAATCCCTTCTCGGCCAGGCGATCCACCGTGTACGTCACCCCGCCACTGGAGAGCAGGATCTTCCGCTGCACGTCGCCGAGCAGGAGCGGACCCTTGTGATACAACGCCTCGAGGATGCTGAACTCCGTGAGCGTCAGCCCGTGAAGATCGGTCTTGGAGTGCAGACGACAGTGGATCGCGTTCGCCGCACGCGTCAGCACCACGAACAGCTTGAGGGCTCGTTCCTGGGCTGGGGTTCGCTTGGTGGTTTCGGCAGTCTCTGTCGTCATATCTTGGAACTAAGATAATAGAATTCCAAGGAAGTCAACAGTGCCTCAAGACGTGGGAGGTGTAAAGCCTCCCGAGCCGGTATCGAGCCAGCTCTTGTGGTACGCAGGATCCTCAAAGGGCATTGCCTGCTTCGCCACGCGAAGCGGTCTGAACGAATCCATCATGACAGCGAGCTCGTTTGTGGCCTTCGCTCCGATCGACGCCTCTGCCCTGCCTGGATGCGGACCGTGCGGGATGCCGTCGGGATGATGCGTGATGGAGCCGAACTCGATGCCCTTCCGGCTCATGAATTCGCTGGAGGCGTAATACAACACCTCGTCCGAGTCGACGTTGCTGTGGTTGTACGGCGCCGGCACGGCTTCGGGATCGAAATCGTACGGGCGCGGGCAGAATGAGCACACGACGAACCCGTCGCCCTCGAAAGTCTGGTGCACCGGTGGCGGCTGGTGCACGCGGCCCACGATCGGCTCGAAATCGTTGATGTTGAACGCCCACGGATAGAAGTAGCCATCCCAGCCGATCACATCGATCGGGTGGTGATCGAGGACGATCTCGTTCAGGCCATCGTACTGTTTCACGACGAGCGGGAAGTCTCCCTTCTCGTCGAACGTGGTGAGGTTGGACGGACGCCGGATGTCACGCTCAGAGTAGGGCGCTCCTTCCTTCAACTGGCCGAACTCGTTGCGATACCGCCGAGGCCAGCGAATGTGTCCGCGGCTCTCGAAGACCACGAATTTGTGCGGGACGTTCTTGTCCATGCGGAAGCGATGCAGGATGCCGCGATGGATGATCAGATAATCGCCCTCGCGGTACGGCAGCTCGCCATACGACGACTCCAGCATTCCGCTGCCCTTGCTGACGTAGACCAGCTCGTCGCCCTGAGCATTTCTATAGTAGTGCTCGTCCTGCTTCGTCGGCTCCACGTACAGCATGGCGATGTCCGCGTTGAACAGGATCGGCACGCGATCCAGCGTCGGACTCCCCCCGGCCTTCGCTTTCGCCGTCAGGAAATGCCGATGCTTCAGCGTCTTGTCGGGATCAGCATCGTACGTCGTTTCCTTGAGCCGCTTGGCCGACCGCACCGTCGTGGGTGGATGCACGTGGTACAACAGCGACGAGGTGCCCGTGAACCCCTCGTGCCCCACCAGCTCCTCGTGATAGATCCCGCCGTCGGGTTTCCTGAATGCGATGTGTCGCTTGCGCGGGATTTTTCCCAGTGTGTGATAGATGGGCATGCGTGGACGGCTACAGGTTTCCCCGCGCAGCTTGTTCGCGCTCGATGGCCTCGAACAACGCCTTGAAGTTGCCCTTCCCGAACGATCTCGCGCCTTTGCGCTGGATGATCTCGTAGAAGAGCGTCGGCCGGTCCTGCACCGGCTTCGAGAAGATCTGGAGCAGGTAGCCGTCGGGATCGCGATCGACGAGAATGCCGAGCTGCGCCAGGACGTCCACGGGCTCGTCGATCTTGCCCACGCGCCCCTGCAGCTCGTCGTAGTACGACGTGGGCACGCTCAGGAACTCGACGCCGCGATCGCGCAGCGTCGTCACGGTGTGGACGATGTCGTCCGTTGCGAGCGCGAGGTGCTGGACGCCGGGGCCGTGATAGTACTCGAGGTATTCGTCGATCTGCGACTTCTTCTTTCCTTTCGCCGGCTCGTTGATCGGAAACTTGATGCGCTCGTTCCCGTTCGACATGACCTTCGACATGAGGGAGCTGTATTCCGTGCTGATGTCCTCGTCGTCGAAGGAGATGAGATTCTTGAATCCCATCACCCGCTCGTAAAAGCCGACCCAGACATTCATCTGGCCGAGCTCCACGTTGCCCACGCAGTGATCGACGTACTGCAATCCGGTCGGGCCGGGCTGATAGTGCAGGGTGCGCGGCTGGAAGCCGGGCATGAACAGCCCTTTGTAATTCTTTCGTTCGACGAGCGTGTGGATCGTGTCGCCGTAGATCGCGATCGCGGCCTTCACGATCTCACCGCTCGCGTCCTTTTCCACGCGCGGCTCGTGCACGCTCTTCGCGCCGCGTTCGATCGCCTTCTTGTACGCGTCGCGAGCGTCGTCCACCCAGAGTGCCAGATCGCGGACGCCGTCGCCATGCCTGTTCACGTGATCCGCGATGAAGCCGTCCGGCCCGAGCGCCGAGGTGAGCAACAGACGGATCTTGTTCTGGACGAGCAGATAACTGACGCGGTCCCGCACACCCGTCTCGGGACCGCGGTACGCCACGACCTGAAAGCCGAACGCGCCCTGGTAATAGTGCGCCGCCTGCTTTGCGTTCCCGACATAGAACTCGATGTAGTCGGTCCCGTTGATCGGAAACGTATCGTGGACTTCGTTGGCGTTTGGTAGCGTAGCCGTCGCCATCTTCTGAGTCTCGCTCGAAGGTTATTTCAATTGTACACGGGTGCCCGGCCCGGCGCAGCCGCGCTCAGTCCCGCAGCTCGCGCAGGTTCCGGAACAGGTCGAGCGCCGCGGGATTGGCGAGCGCATCGACATTCTTCACGTCGCGTCCATGGATGACGTCCCGGACGGCGAGCTCGGTGATTTTTCCGCTGATCGTGCGCGGAATGTCGGCCACCTGGATGATCTTCTTCGGGACGTGATGCGGACTCGCGTTGTCGCGAATTCGCTTCCGGATGCGGTCCCGGAGCGCGTCGTCGAGGGTGGCGCCTTCGCGCAGCCGGACGAACAGGACGATACGGACGTCCTGCCCATACTCGGAGGCCACGTCCTGCCCGACGACGATGCTCTCGACAATCTCGGGCAGCTCTTCCACCTGCCGGTAGATCTCCGCGGTCCCGATCCGCACGCCGCCGGGATTCAGGGTCGCGTCGCTGCGGCCGTAGATGATCATGCCATCGTGAACCGTGATCTCGCTCCAGTCCCCGTGCCGCCAGACGTTCGGGTACGTGTCGAAGTACGCCGCGCGATACTTCGTTCCATCCGGGTCATTCCAGAAGCGTACCGGCATGCTGGGAAATGGCGCGGTGCATACGAGCTCGCCGGGGCGACCGCGGATCGGCGCGCCTCCCTCGTCGAACACGTCGACGCGCATCCCGAGCCCGCGCGTCTGGATCTCGCTGCGCCACACCGGCGCGACGGGATTGCCGAGCGCGAAGCACGAGATGATGTCCGTGCCACCACTGATGCTCGACAGACGGACGTCCGCTTTCACGTGCGCGTACACATAGTCGAAGCTCTGCGGCGCGAGCGGGCTCCCCGTCGACAGAATTGCTTTCAGTGCGGACAGGTCGTGCGTGTCGCGTGGCCGCGCACCGTCCTTCTCCGCCAGCGCGATCCATCGCGCGCTCGTCCCGAACGACGTCACTCGCTCCTGCGCGGCCAGGTCCCAGAGCACCCTTCGCTTCGGCAGCAGTGGCGCGCCATCGTACAGGACGATGGTGGCCCCGACGGCGAGCGCCGACACCAGCCAGTTCCACATCATCCATCCGCAGGTCGTGAAGTAGAACAGCGTGTCGTCGCGCGTCAGATCGCCGTGAAGAACGTGCTCCTTGAGGTGCTGGATGAGCGTACCGCCCGCGCCGTGCACCATGCACTTCGGCAACCCCGTCGTGCCCGAGGAGTACATGATGTACAGCGGGTGATCGAACGGGAGGCGCGCGAAGTGCAGCTCCCTCGCTTCGCTCGGGATGACGGAGGCGGCGCTCGATGTGACGAAGTCGTCCCACCAGCACGCGGTCGTTCCGAGCGCAGCGAGCGATGCGCTGTTCGTCAGGTACGGCGCGATGACGACGCGCTCGATCGACGGGATACGCTCGACGATCTGCTTCACGCGCTCGAGACAATCGACCTCGCGACCGGAGTACCGGTAGGACGCCGCGCAGAACAACACCTTGGGCTCGATCTGCCCGAATCGATCCAGGACGCCGTTGACGCCGAAGTCTGGCGAGCAGGACGACCAGATCGCGCCAATGCTCGCCGCGGCCAGCATCGCGATCACCGTCTCGGGAATGTTCGGCATGAAGCCGGCGACGCGATCCCCGGCCACCACGCCCGACGCTCGCAGCGCGCCAGCGACGGTCGCGACCTCACGCCACAGCTCGTCGAACGTGAGTGCGCGCTTGCGTCCCCCTTCGTTCCAGAAGACGATCGCGATGCGTTCGTCGCGATATCGCAGCAGGTTCTCGGCGAAGTTCAGTCGCGCACCGACGAACCATCGCGGTCCCGCAACGGGATCGGGGGGCACCATCCGATCACCGCCGACGAGCACTGCCTCCCACGGCTGGGCGCCGGCGCGGTCCTCGGCAATGATGCCACAGAACCGCCATACCTCTGCCCAGAATGCGTGGGGCTGCTGCACGGACCAGCGATAGAGCGCGGGATAGTCGGCCACACCCACGCGCTCCATGAAGCGCGTCAGATTCGCGCGCGCAACCTCGTGCGCGCCGGGAGACCAGAGCGGACCGTCGCCGGTCAGCGCGTCCACTCCGAGGATTTCCTCGGAGGCACTCCGCACGTCGGCCATTCCCCGGGACGGCCGTTGAAGTTGAACACGTTGGCGCGCGTGCGACTCACGGTCACAGGATCCTCGGACGCGAGATACGCGAGCATCGCCGTCAGCACCACGTTGTTCTTCACATCGTCCCACACGATCTTGTCGTACGTATCGCGGTTCGTGTGCCACGTGTAGGTGCCGTAGTCCCAGCTCAGCGACCCCAGGCCGAAACCGGGCGCGCCGTAGCACGCGAACGAGGCATTGTCGCTGCCGCCGCCCGCCGGCGAACCCGCAAAACCGAACGTGATGTTGCGCGAGATCTCGCGCGGCACACGCGCCAGCCAGCTGGCCAGGGCACCCGTCGCATCCACGAGACCCGACGCAGACACGTTCACCACGCGGCCGGTCCCGTTGTCCTGGTTGAACTGCGCCTGGAGTCCTTTCACGATCTCGGGATGATCGGCCGCGAAGGCACGCGAGCCCACGAGGCCCTGTTCCTCGCCGCTCCAATGACCGACGAGAATCGTGCGCTTCGGTTGCGGATAGACCCGCTGCAGGATGCGCATTGCCTCGAGCATCGTGATCGTCCCGGTACCGTTGTCGGTAGCACCGCTCGATCCGTCCCACGAATCGAAGTGCGCCGAGAGCAGCACATACTCTTCGGGCTTCTGCGTTCCCTTCAGCTCCGCGACGACGTTGAATACCGGCACTTCACCGAGGTTCTCGGACTCCGCCTGGATCCGCAGCACGGGATTCTGCCGGTTGTCCGCCAGCCGATACACGAGCCCGTAGTCTTCGCAGCTCAGGTCCACCGTGGGCACCTGCTGGGTGCGCGCGTTGAAAATCTTGTCGACGCCCCAGCCGTTCGACCAGGTGTTCGTGATCAGGGCGCGCGCGCCCGCGGCCTCGAGCTTCGGCGCGAGCGTCCGCATCGCGAAGCCGAGCGTGCTGTCCCCACTCGCCTTGAGTAGCCGCGCGTTCCACGCGCGAACCGCCTCGGTGCGCTGGTCGCGCATCCTGAGGAACGCAGCGGTATCGGAGGCAAACTGGCGCCAGTTGTCGTCCGCGCGGCACGTGGGCTGCGCCATCGACATCAACACGAACTTGCCGCGCGCCTGTGGCAGCCACGCCGTCAGCTCCGCCGCCGACTGCACATTCGGGAAGATGATCGTCGGCGCGTCGACGGGAGCGCCCTTGGGCGTTCCCGGGCTCCACGCGAGCATCATACCCTCGAGCGAGCGCACCCGGGGCTGGAGCAGGTCGATGTGGGAGATCCCGCGACGCCAGCCGCGCCAGGTGCCGTACTGCTCCGCCCGAGCGGGAATGCCCCATGCGCGATACCGTGCGAGCAGCCAATCAACGCCCGCTTTCTGACCCGGCGTTCCGGTGAGTCGTGGACCTACCGAATCGAGCAGCGCCTGCGCCAGCGACTGCACCTGAGAACTGTCCATCCCGAGCGACCATATCCGCCGCAATACGGGGTCATCGGTCGGAAACGATTGTGCCGGCAGCGCTCCGATCGCGAGGGTGGTGGCGGCGAGCGAAATGAGGAGACGTCTCATGTCGCGATCTGAGTGACATCCAGAAGCTGGATGTCGAAGATGAGGGTCGACTGGCGTGGGATCTTGATCGAGTTGTCCAGGTTCTTCTGCGCCCGACCATCGTAGCCGAGCTCCGAGGGAATCACGAGCCTTCGCTTTCCGCCCACCTTCATCCCCGTCATCCCCGTGCGGAAGCCAACGATGAGCGACGCGAGATCGAGCGTGGCGCCGGTACCGGAATCGAAGAGCGTGCCATCCTTCAGGTAGCCCGCGTACGTGATCTTCACCGATGCGGTCTTGCTGTACACGCTATCAGCGGTGGAGGGGCCGACGACCAGGTCCTGGTAATACACGCCGTTGGACATCTTCGTCATCTGCGAGAGATCGACGCCGAGCGAAGGCGCGAAGGTTTCTTTTGCGGGATCGCTGGGCGGTCCCAGACCGGCGACGTCGTTATTGCACGCCACCGCCGTCACGAAACCGAGGGCAAGCGTCAGAGCGAGACTGGTCTTCATCAGGGGAAAGTTACTTGATTCGTACGACGGTCAGTTGCATGCCGGCAGGCATGGGCCGTCCGTTCAATCCGGTGATCTGCAGGAGCGCGTCGCGCCCCGCGGGGACTGCGAAGCGCATGTAGGTGGTGCCACCAGCGGTGATCTGCACGCTCAACTGCCGCCCATCCTGGAGCACGCGCGGCACGAGCGCGAAGGCGACGTCGACCGCCGGCATCGCGCTGGGAAAATTCCAGCTCGGCTGCTGGAGTGCGGGCGGTTCGGCCACGATGTCGTCCGTGAGCACGGACAGCGACCAGTCCCGCAACAGATCGAGTGATGTGAA
>DATFHG010000069.1:0-24732 GCA_035248725.1 Gemmatimonadaceae bacterium
CTGCCATCGAACTCCTCGACCTCGAGCTGCGACGGAACGAGTGAGCGCAGCGCGGCCGACGGAACGCGCCAGTGCAGAAACGCGAGATCCACCCACCGCATGAAGAGCGCGCGTGCCATGCTCGCGGACCTCAGCCAGAAACGGGCCGGTCGACCGCCAGCGCGGCACGCAGGCGCGGCTCGATCACACCGACCATCAGCCCGCCCACCAGCGACGCGCTGAGCACGGCGAGGAGAATCTCCACCGTACGCACGTTGCGGCCCACGGGCACCGGACCGCCCATGGCCATGGTGACGACGACAGCCGCGATCGCGCACGCGATCACGGCCCGCCGCGAATGGCCGCGCAATGCGCCGAGCGTCGCTCCGCCCGCGAGCGCCAGCGCGACGGCGATCGCGTCCGTCGCGTCACGATGCGCGTACGCGAAGCCGCTCGCGCGCAAGCCGGCGTCCACCAGCGTCACGGGCACGACGGACAGCCAGAGCATCCAGCCGTAGCGGAGACCGGCGCGCACGGATGCCGCGGTGTCTGCCGGCTGCAGCTCGCCGAACGCCCACCCCGCGACCGCGCCTGCGATCACACCGAACACGAGACCGCCGACCATGCGCGACCAGATCGGCGTGATGATGAACGCGTGGGCCGTGGCGAAGGCGACGCCCGCACATAGCCCCGCTAGGGCGCCGGCAACCGCGTACGATCGCCGGCCCATCATCTACGAGCCGCGCAGAACCGCGCGCGCCGCGAGATAGCCCGCGCCGCCGAGGACGCCCGGCCCCGGATGCGCGCCGGCACCACCGAGAAGCAGTCCGTCGACCGGCATGCGATAGTGCCCCCAGCTGGGCACCGGTCGCATGAAGAGGATCTGATCGAGCGTGAGCTCGCCCTGCGTGACCGCGCCTTCCGTGAGGCCGAACTTCGACTCGACGTCGCGCGGCGTGAGCACCGCCCGATGCACGACGGACTCCTCGAATCCGGGGATGACAGCGGCGATGCGCGCGGAGACCTGGTTCATCAGCGCGCACGCCCGGTCGTCGTTCCACTCGGCATTCTTGAGCGCGTACGGAGCGAACTGCACGCGCGCGACGACCACGTGCGAGCCCGCGGGCGCCAGCTGCGGCCAGCGCATCGTCGGACAGAAGAGCTCTACATGCGGCTCGTTCGACACTTCGCCGTACTTCGCCGCATCGGCGGCCTTCTCGAGCGACACGCTATCCGTGGTGAGACTGACCGGCGTGGCGAACGTCCGCTCGGCGTCCTCCATCTGCGAGCTCACGCCGAAGAGCACGTACGCCGTGGCGCCGCGCAGCTTGATATTGCTCACGGCGAGCGTGAATTCCGGATCGAGCCAGACGGTGTCGACGAGGTCGAGCAGGGTGCGCTTCGGGTCGGCGGTGGATACGACGACGCTTGCGGCGATCTCGGAGCCATCGCTCAATCGCACGCCGGAGACACGATAGTCCGCCACCGTGATCGCATCGACGGCCGCGCCGGTGCGGATCTCGGCGCCGTGCTGCCGCGCGATGCCCGCGACGGTCGTCGCGAATGCATCGGGACCGTCGGCGAACCAGTTGCGCGCACGCACCGAGCCGCGCGGCGCGCCTACCATATAGTGGAGCAGGTTGAACGTCGTGCCGGCGGAACGCGGGCCCTGCCGGATGTCGCGCAGCGCCGCCGACGCCAGCGCCGACCTGAGCGTCTCATTCTCGAACATGTCGTCGACGAGATCCTGCACGGGCATCGGCATCACGCGCAGGAACTCGGTCATGTCGTCCCGGCCCAGGCCGCGCAGCTTCCGGGCGACACCGGCGAGCGACGCCAGCTCGCCGATCGACGTCGTATCGATGTCAGGGGGCACGAGCTGATAGAGGTCGGCGAGCACCGACGCGAAGCGGTTCATCCGCTCGACGAACGCCGGCCAGCGCGACGCATCGCGCGCCGAGAGCTTCCGGATGTTGTCCGCGGCCGTGCGGGGATTCGTGGACAGCACCAGGAAGTCGCTATCTGCTCCTCCCTGTGCGACGCTCATCGACGCGCTGGGCGCCACGGCCTTCAAATCGCGGAGGCCAAGCGCCTTCGTGACCGATGGCGACAGCCAGCCGGCGTCGTCGGTGATCGGCGCGCGGAATCCGGACGCGAACTCCACGGCGCGCGTGTGTCCGCCGATCTCGTCGGCGCGTTCGACCACGAGCACGCGCCGTCCCTTTTTCGCGAGCAGCGCGGCCGTGGTCAGCCCGTTCGGCCCCGCGCCGATGACGACGACGTCGTACGTCATGAGGCGCGCAGGATCTCCTGCGCGGCGAGGCGTCCGCTCGCGCCCATGATGCCGCCACCGGGATGCGTACCCGCGCCGCACTGCCAGTACCCGTGCAGCGGTGTGCGGTACTTCGCCCACTCGGGCACCGGCCGCAGGAAGAACAGCTGATGCAGCGCGAGCTCGCCCTGAAAGATGTTGCCCTCGCTCAGGCCGGTGATCCGCTCGATGTCGTGCGGCGTCAGCACCTGCTTGTGCAGAATCAACGACTCGATGTTCGGTGCGTAGCGCGACAGCGTCTTGATGACGGCGTTGCCGAACGCTTCGCGTTTCGCGTCGTTCCAACCGTCGGTCACGTTGTGCGGCGCGTATTGGACGAAGATGGACATGACGTGCTTGCCGGGGGGCGCCATCCCCGGGTCGATCATGGATGGAATCACGATGTCCATGTACGGATGCCGCGAGAACTGCCCGTACTTCGCGTCGTCGTATGCGCGCTCGAGATATTCCACGCTGGGCGAGATGGAAAACGCTCCGCGCAGCGCGCGTAGCGTGAGCTCGCGATCGCCCTTGAGGCACGTGAAGTCGGGAAGACCGTCGAGCGCGAGATTCACCTTGCCGGACGACCCGCGGAACTTGTAGCGCCGCACGCCCTCGACGAGGTCGTCGGGTAGCAGCGTCGGGTTGATGAGCCGAGTGAACGTGAGGCGCGGATCCAGGCTCGACACGACGAGCGGTGCGTAGATCTCGTCGCCATTCGCGAGCACGACGCCGGTGGCCGTTTCGCCGCGCACGATCACGTGTTCGACGCCCGCCTCGGTGCGAATCTCGGCGCCAAAGGCTCGCGCCGCGTTCGCGATGGAGTTCGAGATCGCGCCGGTGCCGCCCTTCTGGAATCCCCAGGCGCGGAAGGCGCCGTCGATCTCGCCCATGTAATGGTGCAGCAGGACGTAGGCGCTGCCGGGCGAGCGCGGTCCCAGAAAGGTGCCGATGATGCCGCTCGCGGATTTCGTCGCCTTGAGCGGATCGAACTCGTACCACTCGTCGAGATAATCCGCGCTCGACATCGTCATGAGCTTGTACAGCTCGTGGAACTTGTCGGCGCCGAGCGAGCGGAAGTGCTTGCCGAGCTTGAGCAATCCCTTGAGATCGGCCGGCGACAGCGACGCGGGATCCGGCGGTACCATCCCGAGGATCGGCTTCACGGCCATCGCCATGTGATGCATGAGATGCCCGAAGCGGATCGCTGCCTCGGCGTCGGCGGGGGAATGCCGGTAATACTCGCGACGCGTCTCGTCGGGATCCGCCCAGCCGGCGAGGTAATCGCCGTTGTCGAGCGGCGTCACCGTGCTTTCCAGCGGCAGGATCTGCAGGCCGTGCGCGGGGAGATCGAGATCGCGAATGATCTCCGGGCGCAGCAGGCTCACCACGTACGAGAACACGGAGAACTTGAAACCCGGATGCATCTCCTCGGTGACAGCCGCGCCGCCCAGCACGTGTCGCCGCTCGAGAACGAGCGTTTTCTTCCCGGCTTTGGCCAGATACGCGGCCGCGACGAGGCCGTTGTGGCCGCCGCCGATGATGATCGCGTCGTACCGTTGCGTCGCCGGGCTCACGCGCGCTTCCTCGGCGGATCGAAAAACGGAAGCTTGTGCACCGTTGCTTTCGCGCGGTTGCGGCGATGTTCGACGGTGATCTCCATCTCCAGGTCGGTACCGGGCGTGCCGTTCGGCGTCTGGAGATGCGCGAGCGCGAGATAGCGCTTGAGCATCGGCGACCAGGTGCCGCTGGTTGCGTAGCCCACCTGCTTGCCGCCCTTGTAGACGGGCGCGCTGCTGCGCCACGCGATGTTCGGAATGCGCGGCGCGAGTCCTCGTGCGAGGTGCAGTGTCTCGAAGGAGGGCCAGTCGACCTCGAGTCCGACGAAGTTCCACGCGCTGCCGCGCTGCTTTTCGGCGCGAAGAGCGCGCTGGCCGTTGAACGGGCCCTTCGTGTCGTTCACAGTCCAGCCCAGATTGATCTCGTACGGCGATGACTTCTGATCCTCGATCAGCGCGTGGTGCGACGAGAAGTAATCGACGTCGAGCATGATGAGTCCCGCCTCGATGCGTGCGATGTCGAGCGCCCAGATGCCGGCGGGGACGATGCCGTAGCGGGCGCCGACGTCCATGAGCGTGTCCCAGACCGCGACGCCACGCGGGCGATCGACCCAGATCTCGAAGCCGAGATCGCCCGTGTAGCCCGTGCGCGAGACCGTGACCGGCGTCTGCCCGATCTTCGTATGCGTCAGGCGAAAGTACTTGAGGTTGGCGACGTCGGCGCCGGCCTGCTGCAGGATCGTGCGCGACAACGGCCCCTGGAGCGCGAGCGCACCGACCGTATCCGATACCTCCTCGATCGTCACGCTCATTCCACGCGCGTTCATCTCGAGCCAGCGGTAGTTCGGCTCGGCGCTCGTGAGGCGGAAGGTACCGTCGTCCAGACGACTCACCGTGCCGTCGTCGACGACCTTGCCATGGATGTCGCACCACGGCGTGTAGAGCACCTGGCCCACCGCGCATTTCATGACGTCGCGCGTGACCATGCGGTCGAGCAGGCGCGCGGCGTCCCGTCCCGTGATCAGGTACTTCTTGAGGGGCGATACGTCGAACAACGCCGCCGAGCTGCGAATGGCGGCATACTCACGATCCGGATGCGGATCGTAGGCGGATGCCACCTGATGTCCGGCCCAGCGGCGCCACGTCTGGGCGCGCACGAGAGGGGCGGTGCGCGCATGGAAGGGAGTTTCGGCGAGCATCGGGCAGACAATGTAGCTCGCTCAGCGCTTGATCACATGCAGCCCCGTGTCGTCGAGGATTTTCTGTTCGACCGCACCCGTCGTGGAGCAGGGCAGCGGCGGGCGCGACGTGCCGTCGACCGTCTGCGCGCCACCGGCGAGTGCCACGCCGATACGCGAGTGTCCATTCGGCAGTGAGTCCACGAGCACGGCCAGCGCCATCGTCACGCGCGCCGACTGCGCCAGGTCCACGCCGGTGACGTCAGCCCCGCAGTGCATCGCCCACGTCATCGGCTGTCCGAGAAATCGCCGACTCGCCTTGATCGACGGATTGTAGAAGAAGTAGTGCGCGGAATCGACGACGGTGATCGGAACGTCGAGCGACTGCAGCGACTGACGTACTGCCGTGTACGTGGCGGGGAGCGGCGCTTCGACCTCGGTCCACACGACCACGGTGTCGAGCAGCACGGCGCGCTGATATCCGGGCACCGACACGGAGAGTTGAGACACGCGCTGCGCATGCGCGGCGCCGGCGGCAAGCAGCGCGATCACGATCGCGACACCACGACGTTTCACGGTCATCCTCCTTCTCATCCCACGATCAGACGCGCGTCCCCGGCGTGTGTGGGATCAGTCGCGTCGGCGGCTGCACCCAGGACGGCAGCCCGCAGCGGTCTGGATGGATTACGTTCGCCAGCAGCTCCAGACTATCTACGAGCCGCGGCCCCGGCCTGCTGAAATACGACGAGCCATCCGTCACATGGACACGGCTGTTCTGCACGGCCGGCACGGTGTCCCATCCAGCGACGGCGTCGAGCACATGCACTTCCTCCAGTGTGCGCTCGGCCGTGAACCCACAGCATGAGATGAGCACGACGTCCGGTTTCCAGTCGATCACCTGACTCCACGCCAGCGTGCGCGACTTCTCGCGTTCCCGGCCCAGCTCGTCGACACCGCCCGCGAGCCGGATGAGCTCCGGATTCCAGTGTCCGGTGGAGAATGGCGGATCGATCCACTCGAGCAGCGCGACGCGTGGACGACGCGCTGCGCCGCGCACGCGTGCCACCACGTCATCCACACGCGCCCGCAGCGACGCGACGAGGAATTCCGCCTTGTCCACGCTGTTCGTGGCACGTCCGACATCGAGGATGCAGTCGAGCACCTCGCTCAGCGTCTCCGGCTCGAGATTCAGCACGCGCGGACCGGACGGCAAACGGCAGGCGGCGTCGCGGACTTCGTCCTCCGCGACCGCGCACACGTCGCACAACGCCTGCGTGACGATGAGGTCGGGAGCCAGACGCTCGAGCACCGGCATGTCGAGCGTGTACAACGCGGACTGGATGCCGAGTCGTTCGCGTACCAGCGCATCGATCTCGGCGCTCGTCGCGTCCGTCGGGACCAGCGTCTTCGTGACCTTGGGCAGCTGTCGCACCGAGGACGGGTAGTCGCACTCGTGTGTGACGCCCACGAGCTGGTCCTCCAGCCCCATGGCGCAGATGATCTCCGTGGCGCTCGGCAGCAATGAGACGATTCGCATCTATGCGTAATATGCGTAGAGGTACTGATCCCGCACGACGCCGTCCTTGATCGCGCTCTGCTTCATCAGCCCCTCGCGCACGTAGCCGGCCTTCTCGAGGACGCGGATCGAGCCCGCATTCTCGACGAACGGGATCGCGAAGACGCGGGTGAGCGAGAATTCCTCGATTGCATATCGCGTCATCGCGCGCAACGCGGCGGACACGATGCCTCGACCCCAGTAGCGCTTCCCCAGCCAGTAGCCGATCTCCGCGTTCACGCGCTCGATGTCGCTCCCGAGCGTGATGCCGATGCCGCCGGCGGCGCGGCCGTCCACGGCGATGGCGAGATCGGTGGGCTGCTGCTGCGTGACGGCGTGCTGCACCCAGCCGTCGGCGTGCGCGCGCGTATACGGGTGCGGGAACCTGTCGCGCAGCTGCATCCAGATCTCGCGCTCGTTGGCCACGTCGGCCAGCGCTTCGGCGTCGTCCAGTCGCCAGGGCCGGAGCGCGCAGGGGCCGCAGTCGATCGGGAAGCGCGCCGAGGTCGCCGTCATGGACGCGCTTCTTCGGCGAGGCCGAGCGTGCGACGCGCCTTGTTCAACGCGTCGTCCAGGTCGCCGAACACGTTGTCGGCGCCGATCTCGTCCAGCACGGGCGATCCCGTGAGCGCGACCAGCGGCTGCATGTGGACGTCCGCGAGCAGCACGGTCGTACCGTCGCCATTCGTGCGACGCACGACGTCCTTGAGCGCGTGCATCGCCGTGGAATCGAGTGCCAGCACGTTTCGCATGCGGATGATGAGCACCTTCGGTTTGCGCGCCACACGCGCCAGGGTGTCCTTGAACAGCTCCGCCGCGCCGAAGAAGAAGGGTCCGTTGATCTCGTACACCTCGACGCCGGGAGGCACGCGCCGCGTACGCACCGAGTTGGTGTCGGTGTCGACCAGGTCCGTGGGGTCGTCCTCGAGCTCGCTGGTGACGGCGGAGATATTGACGGCTTCCGCCATGCGCCGAATGAACAGGAAGGCCGCCAGCACCATCCCCACCTCGATCGCGACGGTCAGGTCGACGAGCACGGTGAGAGCGAACGTGGTGAGGAGCACCGCCACGTCGCTCTTCGGCGAGCTGAGCTCCGCGCGGAACGCCCGCCACTCGCTCATGTGATAGGCGACCACCACGAGGATCGCAGCGAGTGTCGCCATGGGGATGAGCGCGGCCCACTTGCCTGCCACCAGCGTGATGATGAGCAGTGTGACGGCGTGCATCATTCCCGCCACGGGCGTGCGCGCACCGTTCTTGATGTTCGTGGCGGTACGCGCGATCGCGCCGGTCGCGGGAATGCCGCCCATGATCGGCGACGCGATGTTCGCGATCCCCTGCGCCACGAGCTCCATGTTGGAGCGGTGGCGTCCGCCGATCATGCCATCCGCAACGACGGCGCTGAGCAGCGATTCGATGGCGCCCAGCATCGCGATCGTGAATGCGGGTCCGACCAGAGCGCGAATGTCGTCGAGCGAGGCGTGCGGCAGCGACGGATGCGGGATCTGCGCCGCAATCCGGCCGAAGCGCGATCCCACCGTTTCGACGGGAATGTGGAACGCCTGGACGATGAGCGTCGTCACGATGAGGGCCACGAACGGTGCCGGCACCCGCATGCTGACTTTCGGCCACACGATGATGATGGCGAGCGCCAGCGACGCGATGGCGACTGCCGCCGGCGTCACCGTGTGGATGGAGAGCGCGTATGCCGCCAGCTTCTCGACGAAGTCGGCGGGTACGGTCCCCATCCGCAGTCCGAGGAAGTCCTTGATCTGGCCGGCGAAGATGATCACCGCGATGCCACTGGTGAATCCCGTGATCACCGGATGCGGAATGAACTTGATCACGCCACCGAGCTTGAAGACACCGAACACGATCAACAGCGCGCCGGCCATGATCGTGGCGACGAGCAGCCCATCGACGCCCACGCGTTGCACGATCCCGTACACGATCACGACGAACGCGCCGGTCGGCCCGCCGATCTGTACGCGTGAGCCGCCGAGCGCGGAGATCAGGAATCCCGCGACGATCGCCGTCCAGAGACCGCGATCGGGTGTGACGCCGCTGGCGATCGCGAAGGCGATGGCGAGCGGCAGGGCGACGATGCCGACGACGACTCCCGCGAGCACATCGCGCAGGAATTGGTCGCGATCGTACGTCTGCATCGACGTGACGATCTTGGGAATGAGGACGGACCGCCTGCTGGCAGGCACCTAGCGCCGGCGCTGCCAGATGCGTGGCGGCAGCGCGAAATACACCGCGTAGAGCGCGCTCACGGCCAGCACGGCCACGTCGTTCACGAACGCGACGACGACCAGGACCGCGTACATCAGCGGTCCCAGCGCGTACTGCCGCGTGATGCTCGCCACGTTGAGATCGTTCGCGACGAGGCGCGCGCGCACCGCATACCGCCACATGAAGTTGAACACCAGCGCGATGGCGAAGAACGACCACGCGTAGACAACTCCGGCGACGCGGCCGTCGGTCTCCCGCAGGTGTTCCGCGAGCAGCGCCGTCGGAAAGGGAATCCACGTGATGCCGAGCAGCAGCAGGAGGTTGACCGCCATCAGCACGTCGTCGGTGGTCTCGATGAGGGTGAAGAGCCGGTGATGATTCATCCACATCACACCGATCGTCATGAAGCTCGCGAGAAAGGCGAGGAAGGAAGGCCAGAGGTGCAGCAGCGAGCGCGCGAGCGCACCGTCGGTCGCTGGAGGCACGTGGATCTCGAGGATGAGCAGCGTGATCGCGATCGCGAACACGCCGTCGCTGAACGCTTCCACCCGCGACGTTTCCGCCTGCGCCAGGCGGTCGCCAAGGTCAGCCACGGTAGCCGGTGCGCGGATTGACCAGCGGCACCCCGGTATCGCTGCCGCCGCGCCGCAGCTCGTCGCGCGCCTTGCGGGCGATCTCCTGGTACGTCAGACGCATGCGATCCAGCTCCTCATCCTCCAGCTCCTCGAGATCCAGGAGCGTGTTGTGCGCGCCACTGGTGACGCGCAGCAGCTCGTCCAGCTTCACCTGGACGGACTCGGTGTCCCGATACTGCGTGTTCTGGATCAGGAAGACCATCAGGAAGGTCACGATGGTCGTGCCGGTATTGATCACCAGCTGCCAGGTATCGGAGAATCCGAAGACCGGACCGGTGACCAGCCACGCGAGCACGACCATCACAGCGATGAGGAAGGAGAGCGGCCGGCCGCTCCACCGCGACGTGGCCTTCGCGAAGCGCGTGAACCACGAGCCGGACTTCGTCGGACGCATGGTGTCGGTAAGCTCGGATCGCATTACGCCCCCGTGTCGATCATGAGGTAATGTGGCTTCGCGCCGATGTGTTACGCCGGACGCTGCGCGCGCAGTGCCCGGTGTCGGTCGATCCAGGCGGCGGCAGCCACGAACAGCCAGATGCCCAGCGCCGACACCGTCACGGCGACCACGCTCGGCGGCGGCGGGGAGAACACGTTGGCGAAGTAGAGCAGCGCGAGCACGCCGACGAGAATCCACGACCCGAGGCGCCCTGTCCGATCGAGCGGCGCCGTCAGGCGGTCGTAGAGGAACACGGCACCGGCGAACATCGCGACCTCCACGACCATCGTCGCCGCGACGCTGTTCCATAGCCCCAGGCCCACACGATGCTCGAGACTGAGCGAGACGGGCATGTCCGGTCGATGCGTGATCCAGTCGAGCACCCAATGGCTCATCACGAGCGCGCCGAGTATCCAGGCCCCGCGTTTGTCGCCACGGCGCGCGAGGTACACGAGGCCGAGCGCCGCGCCCCATACCGCGTCCATCAGGAGGCTGTGCGACCACGGGTAGTAGTCGAACGCCAGCGGCGTGAAGGCCGTGTCTCCCGGTGCGATGTGAAAGTGCTCGACGCCGAGGAGACACAGCACCGGCCAGAGCAGATCCGGCCACTGGCAGGCCGCGAACAGCCAGCCGAGCGAGGTGCGTGGTGTGACTCGCTTCGCGGCATAAGCGGCGGCGAAATGACCGATGAACATGGGCGACGGGAGACAGGCGACGGGCGACAGGCGACGGGCGACAGGAGACAGGCGACAGGAGACAGGCGACGGGACATAGGAATGGCGATTCTTCCCGTTCGCTGCAATCCGCCGTACTCTCTCGCCGTAAGCTTTCGCTCCCGCCTCCTGCCACCCGCCTCACAACTCATGCGCGCTTCCATCTGCATCGCACTGATCCTTCCAGCGACCACGGCGCTCGCGCAGCAGCGTAGCGCGCCAGCCGATTCTGCCGCGCAGCGACAGTCCGTGCCGGTGAACTTCGACCCGAAAGTCGCCACGCAGCTTCGGTATCGGTACATCGGTCCCGTGGGCAATCGCGTCGCGGCGGTGACCGGCGTCGTCGGGGATCCGAACGTCTATTACGCGGGCGCCGCGTCGGGCGGCATCTGGAAAACGACGGACGCCGGCATTCACTGGCAGCCCGTCATGGACAACCAGCAGGTATCGGCGATCGGCGCCCTCGCCGTGGCGCGCTCCAACGCCGACATCGTCTGGGCCGGCACCGGTGAGCCGTGGATTCGCTCGCACATCACCCTCGGCAACGGCATCTACAAGTCCACGGATGCGGGGCGGTCCTGGAAGCGCATGGGCCTCGACTCCACGGGACGCATCGCCCGCATCGTCGTCGATCCCACGAATCCCGACATCGTGTTCGTCGCGGCGCAGGGACACAGCTACGGGCCGCAGCAGCAGCGCGGGATCTTTCGCACCACGGACGGCGGCGCGACATGGCAGCGCGTGCTCTTCGTCGACGAGAACACGGGCGGTATCGACGTCGTCATGAGCCCCACGGATCCGAAGACCCTGTTCGCGGCCACGTGGCAACTGCTCATCAGGACGTGGGGACGCGAGAGCGGCGGACCGGGCAGCGGCATCTACGTCACGCACGACGGCGGCACCACGTGGCGGCGTCTCATCGGCAACGGACTGCCCATCCGGCCGTTCGGAAAGGTGGGACTCGCGATCGCCCCCTCGAATCCGAATCGCGTCTACGCGCTCATCGAAACCGGGGACGGCGTGCCGATCCACGGCGAGCCGACCGACAACGGCGAGCTGTGGCGCTCGGACGACGGCGGCAACAACTGGCAGGTGGCGAGCTACGATCGCAATCTCGGCTGTCGGCAGCCGTATTACACACGCATGGCCGTGTCGTCCGACAACCCGGACGAAGCGTATTTCCTCTGCGCTGACTTCTCCCGGACTCTGGATGGAGGAGCAAGTAATACCGCTGCTCGGCAGGGACAGCCTCAGGGGACAGGAGACAGGAGACAGGCGTCGGGAACCCCGCTCGGCTCACCCGGCGGCGACAACCACGACATGTGGATCGATCCGACGAACGCGAATCGCATGGTCGTCGCGAACGACGGGGGCGTTTCCATCTCCACCACCCGCGCCCGCACCTGGCTGCGGCAGCAGCTGCCCATAGCGCAGATCTATCACGTCACCGTCGACGACCGCATCCCGTACTACGTCTACGGCAACAAGCAGGACGGCCCGTCGTACAAGGGGCCGAGCAACAGCCGCAGCTTCGGCGGCTTCGGCGGCGGTGGCATCGCGCGCAGCGAGTGGCACGGGGTCCTCGGCGGTGAAAGCGGATTCGCGACGCCCGATCCCGTCGACACGAACATCATCTGGTCCACGGCGTCCGGATCGGGCAGCCGCGGCGGCATCGTCATCCGTTTCGACGAACGCAACCGCCAGGGTCAGAACGTGGAGGTCTGGCCGTTGAGCACGGGCGGCTTCGCCGCCGCGGACGTGAAGTACCGCTTCATCTGGAATGCGCCCTTCCTCATCTCACCGTGGGATCACCGCAAGGTGTACACGGGCAGTCAGTACGTGCACATGTCCACGAACGGCGGACGCAGCTGGCGCGTGATCTCGCCGGACCTCACCCGCAACGACAAGACGAAGCAGGGGATCTCGGGCGGTCTCACTCCGGACAACATCGGCGTGGAGTACGGCGGCACGCTGCTCACGATCGCCGAGTCGCGTGCGAAACGCGGCGTGCTGTGGACCGGGAGCAACGACGGAGTCGTCTCCGTCACGCGCGACAGCGGACGCACGTGGACCAACGTCTCACCGCCGCTACCTCCCGAGGCAGCATGGGGCACGGTGGAGCACGTGGAACCGTCGCGATACGACGCGGCCACCGCGTACGCCACGGTCGACGCACACCAGGAAGGCAATTTCGATGCGTGGGTCTATCGCACGCACGATTACGGCAAGACGTGGACGCTCATCACGAGCGGCATTCCGAGGAGTCTCGTCGGCTGGGCCAACGTCATCCGCGAGGACCCCGTGCGCCGTGGTCTCGTGTATCTCGGCACGGAGAACGCGCTGTACCTCTCGTTCGACGAGGGCGATCACTGGCAACCCTTCAACAACAACTTGCCGCCCGCGCCCATCTATGGAATGGTGATCCAGGAGCGGTTCAACGACCTGGTCATCGCCACCTACGGCCGGGGATTCTGGATTCTCGACGACCTGTCGCCACTGCAGAAGCTCACGCCCGCGGTCGCGTCGGCAGATGCGCATCTCTTCGCGCCCCGTCCGGCGTATCGCTGGCGCGACGTGCCGGGTAACTACGGCATGACCGACGACCCGACGGCGGGGCAGAATCCGCCGTACGGCGCCGCCATCAATTATTGGGTGCAGAGTGTCCCTGCGAGTCCGGTGACGATCGAGATCCTCGACAGCACGCGGGCCGTCGTGCGCACCTTCACGGACACCGCGACCGCCGGACTCAATCGCGCATACTGGGATCTGCGCAACGACACCACGACGACGGCGCGCATGCGCACGAAGCCGATGTTCGACGATCCCTTCGAGATGGACGCGAACGGCACGCGCGAGGCGCCGGGCTTCGGATCGGTGCGCGTACTGATGCCGCCGGGCCATTACACCGTGCGACTCACCGTCGGCGGCACGCCGTACACGCAGCCGCTCGAGGTCCTCAAGGACCCGGGTGGCGGCGCGACCGCCGCCGAGATCCGCGATCAGGTGCGCACGCTGCTCGCGATCCAGCGCGACCACAATACGGCGTCGCGCATGGTGAACACCATCGAGAGCGTGCGCTCGCAGATGGCGGGACTCCAGCTGCCGAATGACGCGGCCGATCTCAAGACCGCGAATGAAGCGCTCGCCGCGAAGCTGGTAGACGTCGAGCAGCAGCTCGTGGACCTGCGATTCACCGGCCGCGGCCAGGACGAGGTGCGCTGGCCCGTGCGGCTCGGCGGCCAGCTCAGCTATCTGGCGAGCGGCATCGCGTCGTCGGACTTCGCGCCGACGTCGCAGCAGATGGAAGTCGCCGCCTTGCTCGCGAAAGAGACACGCGACGTGGGCGCCGCGCTCCAGTCGCTGCTGGCCGGCGACCTGGCCGCCTACAACGCCCTGCTGCAGACGCGCGGTCTCAAGCCGATCCAGGTTCCGGGGTTCGTGTTCTGATGCGGCGGGAGCCTGTTCGCCCCGTGGTCCGCGCGATAACTTCGCCGCTCTCCCAGATGTGAGGACTGAATGCGCAAAGTACTGGTGATGCTCATGACGGCGGCGGTTGCCGCCGGCGCGCAGCAACAGCAGAGCAGTGTGATGAACCCCGCCGTGAACGCGGCGAAGAACAACTGGGTCGAAGTGCGAACCTATCTCGTCCGCTCGGCCGACCAGATGCCGGAGTCGCTGTACAACTTCAAGCCCACGCCGCAGGTGCGTTCCTTCGGCCAGATCATCGCGCACGTCGCCGCGTCGCAGAATTCGTACTGCGCGATCGCCCTCGGTGAGAAGCCGCGGTCCGAGAGCGAGCTCGAAAAGAGCGCGACCACCAAGGCCGCGATCGTGAAGGCGTTGCGCGAGTCGAACGATTACTGCGACAAGGCGTACTCGCTCTCCGATGCCGACGGCAACGCGGCGGTGAGCCTGTTCGGGTCGCCGTCAACGAAGCTCGGCACGTTGATCAACAACGTGGGGCACGACATGGAGCATTACGGCAACCTGGTCACGTATTTCCGGATGAAGGGGATGGTTCCGCCGTCTTCGCAGGGCGGGATGTGACAACAAAAAGCTCCTCTCGCCGAATCGGTGAGAGGAGCTTTGGAATTTTCGGAGCCGCGACTATCTCGCGTAGAACTCGACGATCGCCTGGCCGTTGATCGGGAAGGGAACGTCGCCGCGCATCGGCGTGCCGATCACGCGACCGGAGAACTTGTCCGACGGGTCCATGGCGATGTAGCTCGGCAGACGCAGCTGCGGGCCGCGCTCCACCGCTTCCATCAGTGACGCACGCTCGCGCGTCTTGCCCGTCGCGATCGCCACTTCGTCCCCGGACTCCGTGAGATAGCTGGGACGGTCGACGCGCTTGCCGTTCACGCGAACGTTGCCATGCGACACCAGCTGTCGCGCGGCCGGAATGGTGGGCGCGAAACCCATCCGGAAGACGATGTTGTCCAGGCGACGCTCGAGAATCGCGAGCAGGTTGTCACCCGTGCGTCCCGGAAGCTTGCGCGCCAGCGCCATGTAGCGACGCAGCTGGCCTTCGCTGACGCCGTAATTGAAACGCACCTTCTGCTTTTCCTCGAGCAGCCGGCGATATTCGCTCGTCTTTCTGCGTCCGGTCTTGGCCTGGCCGTGCTGGCCGGGCGGATACGGCTTTTTCTCGGCGGACTTGCGGGTGAGACCGGGCAGCTGAACGCCGAACCGGCGGATGATCTTGAGACGAGGGCGGCTCTTTGGCATCTAACGAAAAGCAGTAGAAAGAGTTGCTGGGTTTTGGGAGCTTGGAAAGATAGAAACGGACCGGTGTTTATGGGAGGGCCGCCTACAGCCTGCCGCCCACCGCCTCAAAGGCGATGTCCTGTGCCCCCTCCCACAGCACCGCCCGACCCATCTGAGCGAGCTGGTCCCGGCCCTCCACGACCGTCAGAAAGTGGTTCCCCGCCAGCTGACCCACCTTGCTGGCGAACAGCGTGTGTCCGTAGGGAAAGAGCAGTTCGGTCTCGCTGATTCCGCCCGGATACCACAGGATCTCCCCTGCACCGGGGTGGCTCGTCTGGTTCTCGTAGCCGACGTCGAGCCTGAAGTCGCCGAGGGGGATCCAGCACGCCTCGCCGCTCCAGCGCGCGTGGATGAGCTTCTGCCGGTACGGGAGGAGTTTCCGGAACGCGGCGACGGTCTTGGGCGCGCGCTGCTCCTCGAATCGGGCGACGAAGCTGAACCGTCCGCCGACGCTGATGCGCACCTGCTCAGGCATTGCCGTCGACCTCGCGCATCCGCTGAGCGGCGAGGTTCCAATCGATCGCCGGCGCGACGTCCTCGTCCGCGAGCTGCAGGGACGCCAGCGCCCGCTCCACCACCGGCGCACCCACCTCCGGCGGCAGCGATCGTCCGAAATCGAGCTCGGCGCGCCGGCAGATGCGCTCCTCGTGTGCACGGTCCCGGCCGTCTTCCGCGACTCCCATGGCGTGTACCCGCGCGTGCATGCCTTCGTGGACGATGGTCGACGCCACCGTTGCCGGTCCGATGTCTCGGCGGGCGAGGAAGGTGAGCTCCACCAGACAGGCGCGCAATGCGGGTATGTAGGCGCCGCGCGTGGGATACCGCATCACCCGAATCTGCCGAATGTCACGGCGCAGATGGCGCAATCGCCACGGCTGATGTGCTTCGATCAGGGCCAGCGACTCCTCGAGCCGCTGCACCACGTCCGCGGTGGCGATGTCCGGCCGCGTGTTGTCCACGGTGACCGTGAACCCGCGGACGAGGTGAACTCCAAGTCGGCTTTGCAGCCAGCCGCGCAGCCGGTCGCCCAGGAAACCCATCATTATATAGTAGCGGTATCCATGGTCCGGTCCGCGTGGCCGGTCGTCTCGCACAGGAGCCAGGTCGTGGAAACACTCGCGTCTCGTATTGCGCTCGTCACGGTTGTCACGTTCGTCGCCTGCCGCGCTCAGACCGCGCCGGCGCCCGAACCCTCCGTCGGCGTGACGCGCCTGGAGCCGATGCGTGCGATCCAGCGTGACATCCCGCTCACCAACACCATCCGGCGCGCATTCGCGGCCGGAACGCGCGACTCCACGGGCCGCCCCGGACGCAACTACTGGCAACAGTGGATGGAGTACACGATCAACGCGCGGCTCGACGCGGCGACGAGCACGATCACCGGGCACGAGACCGTCGTGCTACACAACAACAGCGATTCCGCGCTGCGCCGCGTCGTATTGCGCCTGGACCAGAACTACTTCGCTCCGCGGGCCGGTCGCATCGAGCCGATGCCGTCCACGATCGAGGTGACATCCGGGATGAAGGTCTCGCGCATAGACGTCGACGGGCAGCCTGCCACCGCCTCCGGTCTGGACGAGACAGTCGCGTCGATCGACCTGCGCAATCCGATCGCGCCGAAGGGCGGACGTGCGACGCTCGCGATCGACTGGTCCTTCGAGGTGCCGGCGGTTCAGAGCGGACGTGGCCAGCGCATGGGACGCCAGGGCGACACGCTCTATCAGGTGGCGCAGTGGTATCCGCGCGTCGCGATGTACGACGACCTCCGCGGGTGGGACTATGAGCCCTACCTCGGCAACGGGGAGTTCTACAACAATTTCGGGAAGTGGGACGTCACCCTCGACGTTCCCGCGGGGTGGATCGTCGGAGCGACCGGCGTCCTGAGCAACCCGCGAGAAGTGCTCAGCCCGTTCACGGTAGACAAGCTGGCGCGCGTGCTGGGCAGTGACACGGTGCGCACCATCGTCGGCCGCGGGGAGAACGGCGCCATGCAGGCGTCCGCTGCGCAACCGCGACTCACGTGGCACTTCACGGCGGACACCGCCAACGATTTCGCCTGGGCAACCGCGAAGAATTTCGTCTGGACTGCCACGCGCGCGATGATACCCGGGCGCGGACCCGTACCGGTGAACGTCCTCTACCTGCCGGGCGATTCCATGAACTACGCGCCCGTTCCGCGGCTGGCTCGTCATGCGCTCGAGTTCTACTCGCGGCTGTGGATGCCGTACGCATTTCCTCAGCTCACGGTGGCGGACGGTCCGGAGCTCGGCATGGAGTACCCGATGTTCATCATGTCCGCGGCCGGCGCTGCGGATCACGAGACCGGGCACGAATGGTGGCCCATGACGGTGAGCAACAACGAGACGTGGTACGGCTGGATGGATGAGGGCTTCAATCAGTACATGAACATCCTGTCCGCCGCGGACCTCGGCGGGCGCGTCGCGGATCTGAACGGCCTGGGACAGTCGTACGGCCAGGTCAGCGGCAACGAGCTGGAGTCGCCCATGATGTGGCCCGCGAATTATCAGGGCGAGTTCTACGGCTTCACCACGTATGGCAAGACGCCGCAGATGCTGTCGATGCTCGGCGCCATCGTGGGCGACAGCGCGGTGCAGCGTGCCATGAGCCAGTGGGCACACGCGTGGCGCTTCAAGCATCCGTCGCCGTGGGATTACGCCTTCTTCATGAGCAACGCGCTCGGTCGCGACCTGGGCTGGTTCTGGTACTACTGGTTGTTCACCACGGAATCCGTGGATCAGTCCATCGAAGGCGTGGCGCAGACCACGGATGGACGCACGGCCATCAACGTCAGGCAGGACGGCGGCATGCCGGCGCCGATCGTGCTGCGCATCGAGCTCGCTCCCGGAACGACGGGCAGCGTACCCGCGAACGCCCGGATGCTGGACGCGAACACCGCGCTGGTGACGTATCCAGTGGACGTGTGGTTCTCCGGGCAACGCACCTACCAGGCGAATCTCGACTTCGGCCGCACCATCCGGCGCATCACGCTCGACCCGGACCGCCGCTTCCCCGACCGCAACCCTCGCGACAATATCTGGCCCAGGTAGACCATCCCTCGTCCGTCGCTCCATGAAATGCGGTTAATTGCGCGACGAAGATTCACTGCGCAGACGCTTCTGCTGGTGACGGTGCTGGCCGGCGGCGCGGCTGCGCAGTCGATAAGCGGAACCGTCCGCGACGCATCGAACGTCATACCTGGTGCGACCGTGCGCGCCGAGCGCGCGGACCACGCGGTCTCGCGCGACGCGGTCACCGATTCCGACGGTCGCTTCCGCATCGGCCCACTGCAGGCCGGCTTGTACTACGTCACCGCCCGGCGCCTCGGCTATCGCACCGCCGAGCTCCTGAATGTGCGCGTCGCCGACGGACAGACGGTGCAAATCACCGTCCTGCTGACGCAGGCGCCGAGGCAGCTCTCCACGATCTCCGTGGTGACGTCGCCAACGGCGATCGACGCGTCGACTACCGCGCTCAACGTGCGCCTCGATCGCCAGTTCACGGCACTGCTGCCCAGTGCGCGCGATGCGTCGAGCCTCATCGCGCTCATTCCCGGCGCACGGCAAGGTCAGCTCTGGGGCGGTGCGCCGGGCGTCTCCAACAACTACCAGCTCGACGGCGTCGCCGTGAACCATCCCGGTCTCGGCGGCGATTTTCTCGGCCTCAGCATCGACTGGATCGATGCGCTCGAGGTGCGCGGTCTCGGTGCCGGCGCAGAGCAGGGGAATTTTCAGGGCGGCGTCATCAACGCGGTGACACGCACGGGAACCAATGACCGGCGTCAGTCGCTGCGCACCAACTACGAGTCCCAGGCGCTCACGGCGACCAACATCAGCGCCAACGAAGAAGGCATCGAGCAGGCGTCGCGGCGCGAAGTCGGAGGCGAGGCACTCGGCCCCATCCTGCGCGATCGGCTGTTCTACTTCCTCGGTGGGCAGTTCGTGCAACGGGACATGCGGTCGCCCAATCTGACGACCAGCGCATTGGACGATTTTCTCGCCACGCAGGAGGCGCGAACGAACGCGCGAGGAATCGCGAAGGTCACGTGGCTGTCCGGCGTCGGTCAGCGCGTGGACGTCATCGGCGGCTTCACGTCGGACGCGCGAGAGCATTCTGGTATCAACGGCGTCGACGACGCGAGCGCGACGGTGCGCCTGCGGCAGCCGACCACGTATTACGAGATCGCGTGGAACAACTCGAGTCATCCACGGCACGTCTTCGACGTGCGTCTTGGCGGCTTCAATGCGACGGCGTCGCAGCTAGGCTATCACGGCACGGACGTTCCCGGCGTGCAGGTGCTCCAGATCGGGCGCATGCCGTCATACCAGAATCCCGCGTTCGACGAAATCCAGAAGCCGTCCAGCATCAGCGCCAATTTGTCGTGGCGCACGATCCAGCATGCCTTCGGGGCCGACCATGAGCTGGTGCTCGGCAGTGAGTTGACCCGCGGGCGGTGGATCGACAATCGAACGCGAAACGGCGGCATGACGTGGCGGCCGTATGGCGGCGCGCCGACCTTCGACCCATTCAATGCGGCGACATGGCGCGCCGTCGGGAGCGACTGGGGTGGCGAGATGCACCTCGACTCCGACACCAGAACGGACGCGGTCTACGCGCAGGACTACGCGACCCTCGGCGCGCGCGTGACCGTGACGCCGGGTGTGCGATTGAGTCGCTGGGTGGGATACATCCGGCCCAACTGCGGAGGCATCGCGCTGCCGGACTGTGCGCGCTTCGAGGCGGTGCGCGATGTCGCCGCCGATCCGCGCATCGGCATCGTGTGGGACGTGACCGGGCGCAACACGCTGGCGCTCCGCGCCCACTGGGGCCGGTACCACCAGGCGATGTACTCGCTGTTCTTCGATCGCGTGCGCGGCGCGAACGTGTACTCGGACGCGCGATTCTACTACTCGGCACCGCCGCTCTCCACCACGACGCAGACCTTCAGCCCGCCGCAGCGCGACGCACCAGGGTCGGGCTTCTCGCCATACTACGACGTGCTCACGCTGTCGGAGTCCGGACGGGTACAGGCGTATCACCAGCCATACGTCGACCAGACGCTGCTGTCCGCCGAGAAGACGTTCGGACCGGCGTGGAAAGCGGAGCTGGTGTACACGCACCGCCGTAATGCCAACATCGTCGGCCTCGTGGATCGGAACCTCGACCTGAACTATTCGCCGATCTACGACGTGTCCGTCGATCACCGCTTCATTCAGGGGCAGGTGCTCGATGCGCACGGGAACCGCCTGGTGATCCCGGTGGTCTTCGTCAGCAACGCGGATCTGTACCACGCGCTGCATTCGTGCGGGGACAGCGGCACGGGTCCGTGTGGCGCGATCGCGGGGTACACGGCGGCGGATCCATTGTACTACGACCAGGACATCGTGCTCTCGACGATCCCGTATGCGCGCCGACGCTACGATCAGATCACGGCCACGCTGCGAACGGTGCGGGACGGGATGAGCGCCGAAGGTTCGCTCACCGGCGCGCGGTTGCGGGGCAACGTGGCGGGCGTCGCGGGCTTCGGAACCGCGGGGAACACCTTCACCGCCGGTCCTTTCGTGCGGCCGAACGAGTCGATCAACGCATTCGGCTACCTGCCGGGCGCGCTCCAGATCGAGGGAAAGGTGTGGGTCACTGCACGCCTGCCGGCGTCGATGCAGGGCGGGCTCCTGTACACGCACGTCCTCGGCGAGCGCTTCACGCCGAGCTTCGACATCCTGGGTCGCTATCAATACACCGACCGTACCGGCGCGCAGATCAACCCGGCCGTGTTCCGGAGTGTGCTCGGCCAGTCGATCTTCCTGGAGCCGCGTGGCTCTCGTCGCCTGGCCAGCCGGGACGTCGTGGACGCGCATCTCGAGTGGCGGGCGACGCGGCATGCGACCGTTCAGCTCGACCTGTTCAACGCGGGCGGCGCGAACGCGATCACGCTGATCAACGAGAACATCGGCGATCAGGACGAGCGCGATCCGACGTCGGTATTCGGCGCGCCACGCATGCGTGTGGCACCAAGATCGCTGCGCATCGGCTTACGCCTGGATAACTGACCACCTCACCATTTCTCGACATGCGAAAGACTCTGCTGGCCTTGACGCTCTCGACGGTCGCTGCATCGGCTGCGTTCGCGCAGGATTGGTCCGCTGTGGAGGCGGCGATCGGCCGCCCCGGCGTGGCGCAGGCCGGCGGGGTATACCGGTTCAACTTCCCGCGCAGCGACATGGAGGTGTGGACGCGTGGCGTCCGCGTGAAGACCGCGTTTGCGCTCGGCGGCTGGATCGCGATGAAGCCGGTGAGCGATGGCGTCATGGCCATGGGAGACCTGGTGCTCGCCGACGATGAAGTCGAGGCCGTGATGCTGCGCCTGCAGCAGGGCGGCGTCGAGCAGACGGCGGTGCATCACCATCTGCTGCACGAGTCGCCGCGCGTGCTCTACATGCACGTGCACGCCCATGGCGATCCGGCGAAGATCGGAGCGGCGGTCCGCGCTGCGCTCGCACTGACGCGGACCCCCGCGCCGCCGGCGCCCGCCGCGTCACCAGCGTCCGCGATGCCCGCGATCGATCTGGACACGGCCGCGGTCGCGGCGGCACTCGGCCGCGCGGGCCGGGTGAACGGAGGCGTGTATCAGGTGACCGTGCCGCGCGCGGATACGGTGCGCGAAGGCAGCTTCGTGGTGCCGCCGTCCATGGGTCTCGCCACCGCGATCAATTTCCAGCCGACGGGGAACGGGCGCGCCGCGATCACCGGCGACTTCGTGCTGCTGGCTGCGGAGGTGAATCCGGTGCTGCGCGCGCTGCGGGACAATGGCATCGAGGCGACGAGCCTGCACAATCATCTCATCGACGAAGAGCCCCGCCTCTTCTTCATGCACTTCTGGGCGAACGACGACGCCGTGAAGCTGGCCCGCGGCCTGAAGGCCGCGCTCGATCTGACGCACGCTTCGGCGCGATGAGCTCGTAGCCGTCGCGCAGGACCATTTCCACTTCGCGCCAGCTCACGCGCCCGTCGAGCCGCACGCCGATCCATCCGCTCGGTCCCACATAGGGGGGCGCGAAGTAGCGCTTCGGCTTGTCGCGGATCATGAACTGCTGATTCATCGGCGTGGACTTCACCCAGACAGACGGCGTGCCGTCGCCGTGGTGCGTGCCCGCACTCGCGAACATGGCGAACAGCTTGTTGTTGACGCGCCAAGTGGGCTCGCCCCACGCCTCCACTTCGTGCGCGTGTGGAAATGCGAGACAGATCGCGCGAACGCGGCGCAGCGGCGATGGGGGCATACTATCGTAAGCTAGAACATATATGGCGGGCGCAGCGAGGTTCGAGGGTGGCCAACGTGTTTCCCGGCGTTAGCGTGCCAACAAATCCCGAATCACCGCCGATTGGCGTCGTGTGTCACGTGGCTCTCCGGCGTGCTCCGGGGTAATATCGGGGCATGAAGCTCCGAACCGTCGTCATTGCCGCGAGTTGCCTCTGCCTGCCTCGCCCCTCCGCAAACGCTCAGGTCTCACGCGAGCGGGTGCGGTCGAATGACAATCGCGCGCGCGCAGGCATCCTGTCCGGCAAGACCCTCGCGCTGCGCATGGAGGCGCGGCTCGCCGAGTGGCATCCGGACGGCGACGACAAACCGGGAGCGGTCGTCCCGGTGTTCGCGGAGATCGGGCGGCAGGCGTCCATCCCGGGCCCGCTGATTCGCGTGCCGGCCGGCACCGACATCATCACGGTGGTTCGCAATGCGGTGCCGAACACGATTCTCACGCTGCATGGTCTGCACTCGCGGCCGGCGATCGGCGCGGCGTTCAACGACAGCGTGCAACTCGCCTACGGGCAGATCCAGACGTTGCGCTTCCGCCTCGATCGGCCGGGCACGTACTACTACTGGGGCACGACCACCGGACGGTCGCTCAATACGCGCGCGGGTGAAGATGCGCAGCTGACGGGCGCGATCGTCGTCGATGAGGCGGACGAGCGGCCCAGCGCGGATCGCATCCTCGTCATCGGATCGTGGACGGACAGCGCGGGCACCGAAGCGAACCGACATCGCTCGCACCTGCTGTTCGTGATGAACGGACGCTCCTGGCCACAGACGGATCGTCTGGTCTACGAGCGCGGCGACACGGTGCGCTGGCGCGTGATCAATGCCAGTGCCGACATCCATCCGATGCACCTGCACGGCCACTACTTCCGTGTGCGTCGGCGCGGGGACGCGAGAGTGGATACCGTCTTCGGCGCGAAAGGCGACATGGAGAACACGGAGCGCATGCTCCCCGGCGAGACGATGTACGTCACCTGGCTCGCCGACAAGGTGGGCGGATGGCTGTTCCACTGTCACATCCCCGAGCACATCGCGCGTCGCGGACCGCTGGGATACGCGCTGCCGCCGACGCTCGCGCAGGCGGGAGAGATGAGCGCGGGCAACATGTCGACGGACATGGGCGGCCTCGTCGCGGCGATCGAGGTGAAGCCCGCTGAGGAAGACACGACTCCCGTCGTCGCGATCCCGCCCGCCGCGCCGCGCGCGCGCGAGATCCGCATGCTCATACGCCCGAACGCGGGATCCACCCCGCGTCAGCCGCTGTACGACGTCGCGTTCGACCAGATGGGGCTCGAGCCGTCCATCCAGCCGGATCGCGAGGCCGGGCCGCCGCTCGTCCTGACGAGAGGCGAGCCGGTGAGCATCACGATCGTCAACCGCCTCACCGAGCCGACGTCCATCCACTGGCACGGCATCGAGCTGGCTTCGTACTTCGACGGTGTGCCGGGCATCAGCGGCGTGCGGCCGCAGCTGGCACCCGCCGTCGCGCCGGGCGATTCATTCCAGGTGCACTTCACGCCGCAGCGCGCCGGCACGTTCATGTACCACACGCATCTCAACGAGATGCGCCAGCAGCGCGGCGGCCTCGCGGGTCCGCTGCTGGTGGTCGAGCGTGGCAAGTACGACCCGAATCGCGACGTCAGCGTCCTGATCTCGTCGCCGAGCGATTCACTGGACGAGGACAATTCCGTATTGATCAACGGCAGCCTGCGTCCTGCCAGCGTCGTGCTGCGCCGCGGCACCCCCGCGCGGCTGCGCCTGATGAACATCACCACGCTGCGACCGGGCGTGCGCATCGAGCTGCATCAGGACACGCTGGCGATGAACTGGCGCGTCGTCGCGAAAGACGGGATGGACAAACCCGTCGCGGACCGCTTCGTGCGTCCGGCGCGCACTCCACTCAGCATCGGTGAGACCATGGACGTCGAGTTCACGCCCATGCAGGTGGGCGATCTCAAGCTGGATGTGCGGACTGTACAGGGCGTGGTGCTCGGGACCCTCCCGATCCGCGTACAGTAGCGGAGCCGCGAC
>DATFHG010000070.1:0-32960 GCA_035248725.1 Gemmatimonadaceae bacterium
GGCGCATCCGTGGACGACCTGCGCATCACGCTCGGCGCCAGGATCCTGGCGGTCGCCGATGCGTACGAAACGCTCCAGACGCCGACGCCGACACGGCAGGCCTTCGCGCCGTGGACGGCGCTCGAGGAGGTCGAACGCGGACGAGGGACGACGTTCTCGTCCGACGTCCTGCACGCGCTGCGCGTGACTGCGGCGCGCGATCGTACCGACGTCGAGGTGTTGTCGGCGTAGCGATCTAGGCGAAGCTGCGGCGCTTGCCGCGGACGCCACGAAAGCGCTCGCGGAGTGCCGCCATGTCCGCGTCCAGCGCGCCGGTCGTCTCGAAGGCGTCGAGGATCTGGATGGCGCGGTCACCAAAGTTCAGGGCGACGGGCACGATGGGCACATGCGCAGCGTGCGCGATGTGATAGAAACCCGTGCGCCAGCGATCGACCGGCGTTCGCGTCCCTTCCGGCGCGAGCGCCAGGATCATCCGCGGTCTGCGCGCGAACTCGGCGACAATCGCATGCACCACGTCGTGTGACGACCCGCGGTCCACCGGAAGGCCGCCCCACGCGCGCATCAGGAGTCCGAGCGGAAAGTGGAACAGCGACTGCTTGCCGAGGAACGTGACGCGGAGCCGCAACGCGAGCTTGGCGGACAGACCAACGACGAAATCCCAATTGGAGGTGTGCGGCGCAACGATGATCACCATCCTCGCCACGTTCGGGAGGGTCCCCGTGACGCGCCACCCCAGAACGCGCAGCATAAGGTGACCCAGCGCACCAGATAGGCTGCCTCCCGATCGCGGGATCTCCGCGCCGAGCAACGGGAATCTTGCGGACGGCACGGCCGGAACGTATGAAGGCTGACGTATATGGCGCCACAGAAACTGCGCGTGATGGATGTTCTCGACGGGACGGTGCGCAAGCATGGTCCGCGACCGGCGTTGCGCGTCAAGCGCAACAGCTCGTGGCACGCCATCACGTGGGGCGAATACCATCGCCATGTTCGCCAGGTGGCGCGGGCGCTGATGACGCTCGGGGTGCAGCGCGGCCAGAACACCGTCATCGTCGGTCACAACTCGCCCGAGTGGTTTTTCGCGGATATCGGGTCCATTTACGCCGGCGCCATACCGGCGGGCATCTATACGACCAGCTCTCCGGAGCAGTGCCAGTACATCGCCGCGCATTGCGAGGCGCGTGTGGCCTTCGTGGACGACGCCGAGCAGCTCGCGAAATTCCTGCAGATTCGGGATCAGCTTCCCGCCCTCGCCGCCATCGTCCTCATGCACGGCACGCCGACGGCGCCGCGCGTGTACTCGTGGACGAAGTTTCTCGAGCTGGGGCTGAATACCGCGGAACAGGACCTGGACCGCCGCATGGCGTCGCAGAAGGCGGACGAGGTGGCGACGCTGATCTATACGTCAGGAACGACGGGCTCGCCGAAGGCCGTGATGCTGTCGCACGACAATCTCACGTGGACGGCGCAGGCAGCGGTTGGTCTGATCGGCGGCGGACCATCTGACCAGGTCCTCAGCTACCTGCCGCTGAGCCACATCGCCGAACAGATCGTATCGTTGCACGGCCCCATCGCGTTCGGTGCCTGCGTCGCCTTCGCCGAAAGCATGGAAAAGCTGGGCGATAATCTGCGCGACATCCGGCCCACGATGTTTCTCGGTGTCCCGCGCGTGTGGGAAAAGATCCAGGAGCGCATCGCCGCGGCGGGCGCTCAGAACCCGCCGATGAAGAAGAAGATCGCCGCATGGGCGCGGCGCCAAGGACTCGCCGGCGGATACGCCGAACAGCAGCGCGTCGCGCGCTCGCCGATGTATGCCATCGCGAATGCGCTCGTGTTCAAGAAGGTGCGGAAGCAGCTCGGCCTCGACCGCGCCCGCGTGCTCGTGACGTCGGCGGCGCCGATCTCGCGCGACACGCTGGAGTTCTTCCTCAGTCTCGGCCTGCCGATCTGCGAAGTGTACGGCATGAGCGAGTGCACCGGACCCGCGACCGCGTCCATCCCGAACCGGTATCACACAGGGAAGGCCGGCTTCTGCCTGCCGGGCGCCGAGCTCAAGATCGCGGCCGATGGCGAGGTATGCATGCGAGGCCGGCACGTCTTCAAGGGCTACTATAAGGACGCGGCAGCCACCGCGGACGCACTCGACGCCGATGGCTGGCTGCACTCGGGAGACATCGGCACCATCGACGCCGAAGGATTCCTCCAGATCACGGATCGGAAGAAGGACCTCATCATCACGGCAGGTGGGGAGAACATCGCGCCCGCGCTCGTCGAGGGATACCTGAAAGGCATTCCTGTCGTGAGCCAGGCGGTGGTGATCGGAGACCGGCAGCGCTACCTGTCAGTCCTGCTCACGCTCAACAAGGAACGCATCCCCGTGGATGCGCAGCACTGCGGCAGCGCGGCCAGCGACCCGGAAAGCGCGGCACGCGACGAGCGCTTTCTGGGCTTCCTCCAGCGCCAGATCGAGCTCGTGAATCAGCGGCTCGCGCGCGTGCAGGCCGTGAAGAAGTTCAAGGTCATTCCACACGAATTCACCGTCGAAGGTGGGGAGCTGACACCGACGATGAAGGTCCGCCGCAAAGTCGTGACGGAGAAATACAAGAGCGAGATCGACCAGCTCTATTCCTGAGCGGCGTTCGTCGCGTCCTGGACGCGCGCGAAGGACGTTCCATCTACGTCGATCACGGACGGTTTCCCGTCGAGACCGATCGTGAATGTGACCATGCTGGTGCCCTGCCAGCGGTGATCCCAGCGCGCGCGGAACGTGTCGTACTGCCAATGCTCGAGCGTGGCGTCCAGCCTGCCACTGCGCAGACGCAATAGCCCGTTGTCTTCCGTGATGGTCACGGAGCCGTACAGTGAGTCCGCATACGAGCCCGCATAGCGCGCCAGCGGCAACGACGGGTGCGTTCCGGCGATGCGACGCTGCTCGGCCGCGGTCTGGGCCGCTGCGGCCTGGACGCGCAGCCCGCCATAGAGCTTCTGCAGTTCTGCGCTCCAATCGCGTTCGGGCGCGGACGTGAACGTGTCCAGCGTCTTGAGCATGAGCGCGTGGCGCGCCTCGTTGTGGTCGAGATTCGACAGGACGTAGACGCCGACCCGCTCGTCGAGCAGCACGCCGACGATGGCCACCATGCCGTCGATGCTGCCGGTATGGAAGTCGAGCTTGCGACCGTCGTAGTCCTGCTGAAACCAGCCGAAGCCATACGTCTGCCAATGCGGATGCGTGAGGCGCGCCGTGGGGTAGAACTCCGACGCAGGCACCATCGCCTGCGGTTTCACCAGCTCCGCGAATGTGGACGCTTTCACGAGTGCGTGTCCGTCGACGCGGCCGCTGTCGAGGATGAAGCGCGTCCATTTCGCCATGTCGGCGATGGATGACCAGATGGCTCCCGCCGGCGCAACGGCGTCCACCGCCGCGTTGGAGATGACGCGCACGGTGTCATCGACGATGAAATGTGGCGCGGCCACGTTCGTCGACCGCGATGCCTCCGCGAGGGACGTCACGGTGCGCGTCATGCCGAGCGGCGTGAAGATGCGTGTGCGAAGGAACTGCGCCCACGGCATTCCGCTCGCGGCGGCGACCACACGTCCCGCGACGGCGTACATGACGTTCTGATAGATGAAGCTCGACCGCAGCGAATACGCGGGCCGCACCATGCGCATGCGCCGCACGATCTCGTCGATGGACAGGTCGGTGCCGTACCAGAGGAAGTCCGCGTTCGGAAGTCCGGCGCGGTGCGTCAAGAGATCTCTGACGGTGACCTCGCGCGTGACGTATGGATCGTTGAGCTGGAAGTCCGGCAGGTACTTCGCGACGGGGTCGTCCCATTTCACCTTTCCCTCATCGACGAGCATGGCCAGCGCCATCGCAGTCATTGCCTTCGTAGTCGACCCGATCGCGAACAACGTCTGCGTGTCGACAGGCGCGGCGCCGCCGAGCTCACGCACGCCATACCCCTTCGCGAAGACCACCCGCCCGTCTTTGACGACGGCGAAGGCCAGGCCAGGCGCTCGCCACTCGCGAACCGTGCGTGCGGCGTATGCGTCCAGCTCGCGGAGTCGCGGATCGGACTGCGCCTCGATGAGAACAGGCACCGAAAGCAGCAGCAACGGGAACGCTCGCATATTCATATATGGTTGGGTCCGCCAGGCAGGGGAAACGCCGTGTTTGGCACGGACCAAGCATGTAGCCAGGCAGTTTCCGCGACTAGTCGACGAGTGGCTAGTCACTCGCACCTATTCGGAGAGCTCCTATGGCAGACGTGCAAGTCAACAACACGCCGAGCGGTGAGCCGGTCGCGACCGGCGGCGGCGGGTCGGGCGCGGTGTGGGCGATTGTCGTCATCGTCCTGCTCGCGATCATCGCCTGGTTCGTGTTCGGTCGCGGGATGGTGTCCGGCAACAAGAGCAAGGACATCAACATCAACGCGAAAGTGGAGACGCCGGCGGCGCCTGCGCCGAGCAAGACTCCGTAACACCGGAAGACGAAAGAACGGCCCGCGCGAGCGGGCCGTTTTTCGTTTCAGCGCAACATCAGCTTGGCGATGGTCTGAAGCTGCATGTTGGATGTGCCTTCGTAGATCGTTCCGATCTTGGCATCGCGGTAGAACTTCTCCACCGGAAAATCCTTCGTGTAGCCGTACCCGCCAAAGAGCTCGACGCACAGCGACGTCGTGCGCTCGGCCACCTGCGATGAGAACAATTTCGCCATCGCACCCTCCAGCGCGATGTCGTGGCCGGCATCCTTGAGGCGCGCGGCGTTGTAGACCATGAGCCGGGCTGCTTCCACTTCGGCGCGCGCCTGCGCGAGCTGGAACTGCACCGCCTGAAAGTCGGCGATGGGCTTTCCGAACTGCTGCCGTTCCTTCACGTAGTCGCACGCGGCGCGTAACGCGCCCTGAGCGACGCCGATCATCTGCGCGCCGATGCCGATCCGTCCTTCGTTCAGCGTCTCGATCGCGATCTTGTAGCCCTGACCTACGGGACCGAGGACGTTGGCCGCAGGTACCTGCACACCGTCGAGAATCAGCTCCGTCGTGCTCGAGGCGCGGATCCCGAGCTTGTCTTCCTTCTTGCCGACGCGGAATCCCGGAAAGCCGCGCTCGACGATGAACGCCGTGATGCCCTTGTATCCCGCGGCGGGATTCGCGTTTGCGAAGATGACGTAGACCTCCGCCTCCGCGCCGTTCGTGATCCACATCTTGCGGCCAGTGAGCGTCCAGTGGTCGCCCGTCTGCTCCGCGCGCGACGTCATCCCGAACGCGTCCGATCCCGATCCCGGCTCGGAGAGCGCGTACGCGCCCACCTTTCCGCCGGTGAGACGCGGCAGGTACGTCGACTTGACGTACTCGGAGCCGTACCGATTGATGGGGTAATTCACCAGCGTGTTCTGGACGTCGACGAGGATGGCGGACGACGCGTCCACCTTGCTGATCTCCTCGACGGCGAGCGCCACCATGAACAGCGAGCCACCCGACCCGCCCAGCGTTTCCGGTACCTCGATGCCCATGAGGCCGAGCTCGAAGCAGCTCTCGATGAAGCGTGCATCCAGCTTGCCCGCCTGCTCCATCTGCTTCACGCGGGGACGCACCTCTTCGTCCGCGAACGACGCCACGGCGTCGCGGAACATGAGCTCTTCGTCGCTCAGCTGCGTCAACGGTGGACGGGTCGCCGAGATGTCCGAATGCATGAACCCAATATACGCCGCTCGATCGAGCGTCTCAGAGCGACCCCTCGAACACTTGAAGCGCCAATTCCACTTTGCCGAAGGGCGCGGACACCTGCACGCCCTGTACGTCGCTTCTCACACGCGCGAACATTTCGCGGGCGATCGCGATGCCTTCGGCGACGGCATGCTCCTTCGATTTCTCGTTGGCGCGACGCATACGCGTGATGATGTCATCGGGGACGGTCACGCCGGGCACCTCATTGGCGAGGAACTCCGCGTTCCGCACCGACACCAGCGGCCAGATGCCCGCCACGACGGGAATGCGCACATGGTCGATGCGCCGGAGAAAACGCTCCAGCTGCGCGGGGTCGAACACCGGCTGCGTGATGGCGTACTCCGCGCCGGCGTCCACCTTCCATTCGAATCGCGTGATCTCGTGTGCTGGATCGATGGCGGCGGGATTCACCCCGACGCCGATGACGAAGCTCGTCGGCTTGCCGATCTGATTGCCCCCGGGATCCAATCCGCGATTCAGGTGCTTCACGAGGTTGGTGAGGCCGATCGCGTCGATGTCGAAGACCGCCGTGGCGTCGGGATATGGTCCCATCTTCGGCGGGTCGCCGGTAATGAGCAGGAGATTACGCAGCCCCACCGCCGACGCGCCGAGGAGATCGCTCAGCATGCCGAGCAGATTGCGGTCGCGGCACGCGTAGTGGGTGACGGTCTCGATTCCCACCTGCTGCTCGATGATGACACTGGTGAGCAGCGCGCCCATGCGGCTCTGCGCACGAGGGCCATCGGGCACGTTGACGGCATCGACGCGCGCGTCTTTCAGCTTCCGCACGTCGGTGAGCATGCGCGACGCGTCGACGCCGCGCGGCGGCACGATCTCGACGCTCGTCACGAACTGCTGCGTCGCGATTTTGCGCCCCCAGGCCGAGCGCTCGGCGAGCGGCATCTCCTGCACATCCTGTCGGTCCAGCGCGCGCCGCGCGGGCCGCGCTTCGACGGGTTCTTCGGCCGTGCTGGTATCGGCGAGACGTGGCGCGAGCGGCCGCACGCCTTCGGCCATGGCTCGAATGTGCTCCGGCGTCGTTCCACAGCATCCGCCGACCACGCGCGCCCCCGCCTGCACGAGATGGCGCGCATAGGTGGCCATGTACTCGGGGCTGGCCATGTACATGCTGCGGCCGCCGACGTCGCGCGGCATGCCAGCGTTCGGCTGCGCGCTCAGCTTCTTGCGCGTGTGCGGCACCATCCGTTCGATGGCCTCGAGGATGATCTGCGGCCCCACCGAGCAATTCAGGCCGATGATGTCCGCCCCCCACGCATCGAGCGAGCGCGCGATGTCCTCGGGCGTCGCGCCGTACGGGGTGAGCCCGTCGGAGCCGATAGTCATCTGCGCGATGATCGGGATCTTCGCGTCCAACTCCCGCGCGGCGCGAATGGCCTGCTCCATCTCGTGCAAGTCCCCGAACGTCTCGAAGAGAAAGACGTCCACATCGCCGTCGCGCAGTCCCTCGAGCTGCTCGCGGAAATAGGCGCGCGCTTCGTCGAGGCTCGTCGGGCCGTACGGCTCGATCCGGAGCCCGAGCGGACCGACGGCGCCGGCCACGAGCACGGGACGTCCGGCTTCATCGGCGACATCACGGGCGAGCACGGCCGCGGCGCGATTGATCTCGCGTACCTGCGTTTCCAGCCCATGCTGGATGAGCTTGGGCCGGTTGGCGCCAAAACTGTTCGTCTCCAGGATCTCGGCGCCCGCTTTCACGTACGCGCGATGGATTTCGCGGATCAGCTCGGGCGAGCGAAGACTGAGCTCGTCGTAGCACTGATTGATGAACACGCCCTTGTTGTACAGCATCGTGCCCATGGCGCCGTCGAAGACGACGATGCGCGCGGGGTCCACGAGCCGCTCGACCGCCGCGGCGCTCGGTCCCTGTGCACGGTGGGCCCGCGGAGTCGTCAGACGTGTCGCGTTCACGCGACCTCGCGCGCTCCCGCCGTCTCCGCCGCGGGATTGGCCGAGCGTACGGCGTAGTATTTGGCTTCGGGATGATGCACGATGATCGCCGCCGTGCTCTGTTCCGGCACCAGCTGATAGGCCGACGTCAGCTCCATGCCAAGCTCGCGCTCGGCGGGAAGGATCCGGAACAGCGTCGCGTGATCCTCCAGATCCGGACACGCGCCATATCCCCACGAGTAGCGTTTGCCGCGGCCGGGCGGGATCGACAGCTCGTGCTTCACGCGCCGGTGCAGCCACTCGGCCACGGCTTCCGCGGTCTCGACGGCGAGGCCGTGCAGATAGTACGCCTCGGTGTATTCGCCCGCGGACTGCAGCGCGTCGAACCGTTTGGTCGCGTCGTCACCCACGGTGACGACCTGAAACGCAACGATATCGACGTCGCCCGATTGCTGCGACCGGAAATAATCCGCGATGCAGAGGCGTTCGCGTCCGTCCTGTCGCGGGAAATGAAACGTCGCGATCTCGCGGAGCGAGCCGTCGCGCTCGTACGGCGCGGGATCGTACACGATGACGTCGTTGCCGCGCGACTGCGCCGGGAAGTACCCGTAGACGGCGCGCGGCTGGAGCCACCCTTCGCGCTTGGCCGCGGCCGTGAGGCGCGCGAGCGTGGGCTCGAACACCTCGCGCACCGTCCTGTCGTATTCCGGGCCCGACCCGCGCCCGCCCCACTGCAGGCGATACAGCTCGTCGAGGTCCAGCACCGCGAACACTTCATCGAGCGGGATGTCGTTCAGCACGGTAGCGCCGAGAAACGGCGCCGTCGGCACCGCGTGGTCGGCGGATACCGCGCTGCGCGCGCCACCGTCGTCACCGACCGGCACATCCTTGCCGACCACGGTCCGCAAGAATACGTCGGTGCGGGCATCCTCCAGCATGCGTGACACGAAGTCACCGCGGCGCTCGGCGTCCTGGAGGCGATCCATCGTCTCCAGTCCCTCGAACGCGTCCTTACAGTAGAAGACGCCCGGCTCGTACGCACGCTCGCCTTCCACGAACAGCGCGCGGCGCCCGAAGCGGCGGTTGATCGCCGCGCCGCCGATCATGACGGGAAACGTCAGCCCACGCTTGTCCAGCTCCTGCACGCACAGTGGCATCTGCTTCGACGTGGAGACGAGCAACGCCGAGAGGCCGATGGCATCCGCGCCGACCTCTACCGCCTTCTCGATGATCGTGTTCACCGGCACCTGCTTGCCGAGGTCGAACACGGTGTAGCCATTGTTCGAGAGGATGGTGTTGACCAGCGACTTGCCGATGTCGTGGACGTCGCCGTACACGGTGGCCAGCACGACCTTGCCCTTGGTGAACCCCTCGGCCCGCTCGAGAAACTGCTCGAGGTGCTTCACGGCTTTCTTCATCACCTCGGCGCTCTGGAGCACGAACGGGAGAATGAGCTCCCCGGCGCCGAACTTGTCGCCCACTTCCTTCATCGCCGGGAGCAGCACGTCGTTGAGAACGCGCACCGGCGTGTCGCGCACGCCGGCGGCATCGAGTGCGGCCTCGATGCCGTCCTTTTTTCTGTGCACCACCATCCAGTGCACTTTTTCGGCGGCGCTCATGCCCGCCGTCGGATCTTCCTTTTCCTTCGCTTCCGACGCCTGGGAGCTCCCGCCTTCGAATGCCTCGATGTACCGCTGCAACGCGTCCGGCCGGCGATTGAAGATCAGGTCGTCCGCCAGCGCGCGCTGAGCCTCCGGGATTTCGGCGTACGGGGTGACGTGCGCGGGGTTCACGATCGCCATGTCGAGTCCCGCTTCCACACAGTGGTGCAGGAAAACGGAGTTGAGCACTGCGCGCGCCTCAGCTGCCAGACCGAAGCTCACGTTGGACACGCCCAACGAAGTGTAGACGCCGGGCAGCTCGCGCTTGATGAGCCGGATCCCCTCGATGGTCTCGACCGCCGAGTTGACCCACTCGGCGTCTCCGGTCGCGAGTGTGAACGTCAGATCGTCGTAGATGAGATCCGACGCGGCGAGCCCGTATTCTCCGACGACGATGTCGTAGATCTTCGTCGCGACCTCCAGCTTCCGCTCTCGCGTCTTCGCCATCCCCTGCTCGTCGATGGTGAGCGCCACCACTGCCGCGCCGTGCTTCTTCGCGAGAGGCACGACCTTGTCGATGCGCGTGCGACCATTCTCCATGTTGATGGAGTTGATGATCGCGCGTCCGGGCACGTGCTCCAGTGCCGCCTCGATCACTGAGGCCTCGGTAGAGTCGATCATGATCGGCGACTCCACGCTCATGGAAAGCAGCTTGACGACCTTCGCCATCTGCTCGGCTTCGTCCGGCCGCTCCGTCAGCGCCACGCAAACGTCGAGCACGTGTGCGCCGCTCTCCACCTGTTCGCGCGCGACGTCGAGGATGCCCTCGTAGTCGTCGGCGAGGAGGAGTCGCTTCACTTTGCGCGATCCCTGGGAGTTCACGCGCTCGCCGATGAGCAGCGGCGCCGGCTCCTGGCGGAGGGTGATAGACCGCATCGCGCTCGAGACGCTCGGCTGACTGGTGCGCCGCGACGCGGTCGCACCCTCGTGTGGACGCGGACGTGCCGCCGCGGGCGTGGACGTCGCCCGGCGAACGGACTGCACGATCTCGGCGAGATGCTCGGGAGTGGTGCCGCAGCATCCGCCGACGATGCGGACGCCGAACTCGGACACGAACTCTCCGAGCATCTGGGCCATGGGCCCGGGCTCGAGCGGATAGACGGCGTCGCCGGTGCCCGTGTTCAGCGGAAGACCCGCGTTCGGAATGCACGAGATCGGGAGCTGTGCGTGCGACGTGAGATAGCGGATCGGCTCGCGCATATGCTCCGGACCCGTGGAGCAATTCAACCCGATGACGTCCACGCCGAGTGCCTCGAGCGTGGTGAGAGCGCTCGCCACGTCCGTCCCAAGCAGCATGCGACCGCTGGTGTCGAGCGTGACCTGCGCCTGAACGGGCACCCGTCGGCCCAATTCATCGAACAGTCGTTCGAAGCCGGCGATCGCTGCCTTGACCTCGAGGATGTCCTGTGCGGTTTCCACCAGCAGCACGTCGACGCCGCCCTCGACCAGCGCCTTGGCCTGGGCATAGTACGTCTTCTCGAGCGCGGCGAACGAGATCTGCGACAGCACGGGGTCGCTGCTGGACGGCAGCATGCCCGTCGGGCCGATCGAACCGGCAACGAATCGCGGACTGCCGGGCTTGGAGAACTTGGCGGTCGCGGCACGTGCCAGACGCGCAGCCTGGACGTTCAGGTCGTGCGTCTTCTCCTCGATGCCCCACTCGCGCAGACGATGCGGCGTCGACTGGAACGTGCACGTTTCGACGACGTCGCATCCGACGGCGAGAAAGGATTCGTGGATGCTCTGGATGACGTCGGGTCGCGTGAGGACGAGATGATCGTTGCAGCCCTCGAGCTCTTTGCCGCCAAAATCATCCGCGCTGAGATGATGGCGCTGGATGTTGGTGCCCATGGCGCCGTCGAATACCAGCACCCGGTCATTCAGTGCATCCAAGTAGGGGGAGCGCGAAGGAGCTTTCATAAAGGGCAGAAGGGTCCGGCCATGGCGGCCTGCTCTCGAGGCATCCGAAAACAAAAATGGCCCAAACGCATAGGCGCCGGGCCGGACGCTTTAGCAGTTTGTTTAACGTGGCCGCAAGTTGCCGTTAAATCGCCACGATCTCTATTGTAGTACTGACGTTAGCCACACCCACGCGTAACAGCAAGCGCTCAGAAGGCTTGCTGCTCCGGCGGCGTGTGGCGTTTCCCGCGGCCCGTGGCGCGCACGCGATCCTGCACGTGCTGCGCGAGCGCGAGCAGGCGGGCGCGCTCGAGCGGGAGCGTCAAGTCAGCCATGACCGACCGCTGCAGCGCGAGGGGCAGCGCAGGAAGCGCGTCCACCGTGGCGTGAAAGAGGACGAGCGCGCCGCCCGGCGCCAACGTTACGGCCATCGCGTCTGCGGTCGCTTCTGCAGCCTGTCGCCTGTCGATCACCGCGAGCAGCGGCGGTGTGCGCGATGACGCATCGCGAGCGTCGGTGAGCGTTGGCGCGACGATCGGCTGATAGCCGAGTGCCGCGAACGATTGTGCGAGTCCTTCCAGCAGGGCGTCATCATCTCCGACAAGCAGAACTCGCAAGTCGGATGCGCTCCCCGATCCAGTCGATGCTTCCATAAGCGTCATCGCTCCAGCAACGGACGGATGCGACCTTCGGGCCACTCCGGCGATCTCTGCGATTCTACATCGCGAGATCGTTCCGGAAACAATTGTAATGGTACGTGTGTGAATCCCGAAAGTGGCGGCAGGGAAAATGTTGGCCGCGGTTCACGGGATGCCGACGGCTCGCTGCACGAGCACGATCAGGAACCAGGCGACCAGCGGACTGACGTCCACCATGCCGAACGGTGGAATGATCCGTCGCAATGGGTCCAGAAACCAGTCGGTGAGGACGTACGACCAGCGAATCCAGCGCGAATACGGTGAAATCCGGAACCACGAGGAGAAGACGCGCACGAGGAGCGCGATCTTGAGAATTCCGAACGCCCACGACAGCAGCATGACACCGAACCGGCCGGGGGTACTCAAACCCCACAGCACGTTCGCGATGAATCCGCCGAGGAAATCCAGCAACGCCAGCAGCAGGAGCCCGCCCACGACGACGATCGCCAGCGTCCACCAGGGCGCATGTGCGGGCAGGCCGCCAGCGCGCACGATACGGCGCTCGACGGGACGCATGAGCGGATCGAAGAACCGACGGCTGAACCGCGCAATCGGCCCGAACGGATTCACGCGACGCGTGCGTACCGTCCAGTCCACCAGCGCGATGACCGCTACCACGACGGCGATCCAGAACAGCGCGACGCGCAGCTCGATCAGGACCAGCTGGTAGACGGCGAGGATTCTATCCATGCCTTGAACCTGTAGATTGAGTTACACGCTCGGCAGAGTGGCCGAGTGACACTCAGGAGAACGTAGCAATGGGCGCCACGACGAAGACCGCCGGCAAGACGGACGGGCAGACGGCTGCCACCGCCTCGGCTGCACTCGATATCAAGGATTCACGGACCGGCAAGAACTACTCGGTCGCGATCCTGCCACCCGGCACCGAAGGCGATACGGCCGTGCGTGCGATGGACCTGCGCCAGGTGAAGGTGGACGCGGACGAATTCGGGTTGATGACGTACGATCCCGCGTTCATGAACACGGCGTCGTGCAAGAGCGCGATCACCTTCATCGATGGCGACAAGGGCATTCTGCGCTACCGCGGGTACCCGATCGAACAGCTGGCGGACCAGGCGACCTTCCTGGAAGTGGCGTGGCTGCTGCGACACGGCGAGCTGCCGGGCCAGCAGGACTACGACCAGTGGGTGCACGACATCACGTTCCACACGTACGTGCACGAGAACATCAAGGAGTTCATGCGCGGCTTCCGGTACGACGCGCATCCGATGTCGATGCTCACCGCGACGGTGGCCGCGTTGTCGTCGTTCTACCCCGAGGCCAAGAACATCCACGATCCGGAGCAGCGGAACATCTCGATCATCCGCCTGCTCGCCAAAGTGCCCACGCTCGCGGCCTTCATCTACCGGCACGCGAAGGGCCTCCCCTTCATTTATCCGGACAACGATCTCAGTTACATCGAGAACTACCTCTCGATGGTCGCCCGCATGTCGGAGCCGAAATACGAGGCCAATCCGATCTTCTGCAAGGCGCTCGAGGTGCTGTTCATCCTGCACGCCGACCATGAGCAGAACTGCTCGACGAACGCCGTCCGCGCGGTCGGCTCGTCGCACGTCGATCCGTTCTCTGCGGTCGCCGCGGGCATCGCCGCGCTCTACGGTCCGCTGCACGGCGGCGCGAACGAAGCCGTCCTGCGCATGATCAATGAGATCGGGCACCCGAAGAACGTTCCGGCGTTCATCGACGAGGTGAAGGGCGGGAAGGGGAGCCGCCTCATGGGCTTCGGCCACCGCGTGTACAAGAACTACGATCCTCGCGCGAAGATCGTGAAGAAGCTCGCGAACGAGGTCTTCGAACAGATTGGCATCGACAAGGACCTCGAGATCGCCCTCAAGCTCGAGGAAGTGGCCCTCAACGACGACTACTTCGTGTCGCGCAAACTCTACCCGAACGTCGACTTCTACACCGGTTTGATCTACCGGTCCATGGCGTTCCCCACCGACTACTTCACCGTGCTCTTTGCGGCGGCGCGCACGGCCGGATGGCTGGCGCAGTGGGAGGAGATGCTGAACGACAAAGAGCAGAAGATCGCGCGCCCGCGACAGATCTACGTCGGTCCCGCAGAGCGTCCGTACAGGAACGCGCTGTCGAACAAGTTTCCGAAGACGCGCAAGTAGATCAGGGCGCCTTCGCGCCCGTGGCGCAGTAGGGTCGCACGGGGCACCGTCCGCAATGCGCGGTGCGGGCGGTGCAGACGAGGGCGCCGAGCTCCATCAAGGCCTGGTTGTGCGTCCACGTGGCGCGCCCGGTTCGCGGCAGGATGGCTTCCGCGATCGCCCACACCTTTTTCTGGCCGCGACTCGACTGCGCATCGACGCGCGGTGCGAATACGCGCTTCAGCACGCGCGCGACGTTGGTGTCCACGAGCGCTGCCCGACGCTCGAAGGCGAAGGACGCGATGGCTCCAGCGGTGTACGGGCCGACGCCCGGAAGCGCGCGCAGCGTCTCCGGTCGCGACGGCAGACCGCCGGTTGCCGCGACCTCGCGCGCCAGTGCGTGGAGGTTGCGCGCACGCGCGTAGTATCCCAATCCCTGCCAGCTCTCACGCACGCGACGTGGTGGCGCCGCTGCGAGGGCGTCGAAGGTCGGAAAGCGACGCAGGAAACGGTCGTAGTACTCGAGCACACGCGATACCTGCGTCTGCTGCAGCATCGCTTCGGACACCAGCACGCGGCACGGGTCGCGCGTCGCGCGCCAGGGCAGCTTGCGCCCATTCCTGCGGAACCACCGGTGCAATGCGGCGCGAAACGCGATGGCGCGCTGCGCTTCGACACTCACTTTCATTCAGGAGTCCAGGAGGGCGTCGCGGCGAACAACCCGTCGCGCATCGTCACGCGATGCGCCAGTGCGAGCCCGATGGCGAGGCTCACGATCCCCGCCGCGACGCGCACGCCACGATCGAACGTCAGCAGACGTTGCGCCCCGTAGCGGGCAGTGAGCGCGAGGGCGGCGGTGATCGCGGACATGCCGATGATGGTGCCGAGGCAGAAACTGACGAGATAGGCCACGGCGGACACCGCGTCGCGCGTTGCGCCGAGGACCAGGAGCGCGAGCACCGCCGTTCCCGCCAGCCCGTGCACGATGCCGATGGCCAGGGGACGCACCGCCGACATCGCCTGCGCAGCGGTCGTGCCACGAACGAGCGAGCGCACGCCAAGTCCAATGAGCATCAGTGCCGCCAGAAACTCGAACGCGAGCGCAACGCGCACGGGCATCGGAATCCGCAGCACGATGAGAATCCCACCCACCAGCAGGACGCTCACGGAGTGGCCCGCGCCCCACGCGACGCCGATGAGCGCAGCCCGTCCGGCCGACCGGCTCTCCGTCACGATCGTGCCGACCGCGGCGACGTGATCGGCGTCGGTGGCATGACGCACCCCGAGCGCGACACCGAGTGCGAGTGCGGGCAACACCGTCATGGTGTCAGCGATGCGTGGGCGCCCCCCGGTAAACCAGTACGTTGGCGCGCTCGAGGGTGATCAGGCCGCCGCCGATCATGGCATCGATCTCGGGCAGCAGCTCGTCCACCCGCTCCTGTGTTTCCACGCATTCCACGACGATCGGGAGGTCCGACGACAGCTCGAGAAAGCGGTCGGTGTGGACACGCGAGCTCGCGCCGAATCCCATGATGCCGCGGAATACGGTCGCACCCGCGCAGTGCTTGCGTCGCAGCAGCTCGACGATCTGCTGGTACAGCGGACGCCCCTGATACTTGTCGGATTCGCCGATGTGAATCCGCATGAGGACACGCTCGCCCGTGAGTCCGTGCATCATTCCTCCGAATCTACGGTCGCCCGCGCGCGACGAGCAGCGCGCGCGCCAGCAGAAAGCCGGCGAACATCGCGATCAAGGCCACGAGGACGCTCGCAACGACATACGTGGACGCGCGTCCGTATTCTCCCTGCTCGAGCAGCACCGCGGTCTCGTACGTGAAGGTGGAGAACGTCGTGTAGCCGCCGCACAGCCCTGTCGTCAAAAGCAGCCGCATCTCGGGTCCGATCGCGGGGGTCGCGAGCGCGAAGCGCGCGAGGAAGCCCAGCAGCAGCGCACCGCTCGCATTCACGAGGAATGTGCCCCACGGAAAAGCGAGCCCGGCACGAGTCTGCACCCAGGCGGTCAGCGCCCATCGAGCCACCCCACCCACCGCACTGCCGAGTGCGACGGACACGGTGAGCAGCGCACGTTCGTTCACGAAATCGGAGGCGGGAGCCGGTTGGGGTTGGCGTGAACTTACAGTGGTGTCATCTTCCCCGCCCATGACGCGCTCGACCACCGGTGCGCGCCGGTTGCTGCCGGTGCTCGCGTTGACCATGCTCGCCGTCGCGCCCAGCGTCGCGCACGCGCACACGAGCCTGCGGCGCAGTGAGCCCGCGCGCGACGCCCGCCTCACGACCACGCCGACGCGACTCGTGCTCTGGTTCACCGCGAAGCCGCAGGTCGCGTTCTCGAAGCTCACGCTCCTCGGGCCGAGCGGAGCGATCCCGCTCGGAGCCATCGCGGCCGATACCGGGAATGCGCTTCGCGCCGACATCTCCGCGCCACTGGCCCCGGGCGAATACACCGTGCAATGGCAAACGGCCAGCGCCGATGGCCATCCGATTACCGGGAGCTTCTCGTTCATCGTGCTCGGCCCGCCCGCCGGCGCGCTGGCGTCCCCAGCACCGCCGGCACATCACCGGATGGCGGGCATGACGCCGCCGCATACGGCATCACAGACCGCGCACGTCGGACACACCGAATACCGTACGGCCCGTTGGGTGGAGTTCGTCGCGCTGCTCACCGTCCTTGGCGCCCTCGGTTTCCGCCACGGCGTATTGCCGCCACTCGCGGCGCGCGGCGTTCCCACGTCGGATGCGGGCGAACGCGCGCGTCGCTTCGGCGCGAGCATGTTGATCCTCTACGCCATCGCGGCGCTGACGCGTGCGTACAATGAATCGGTCGCCATCCACGGAAGCGCCGAGGCGCTGGACCCCGCGCAGGTGTGGCCGATGCTGACGACGACTGTCTGGGGCACCGGCTGGCTGTTCGGTGTCGTTGGTGCGGGTTTGCTCGCGCTCGGCTGGCGGTTGTCACGCGGAAGTACCTCGATCGGGACGCCGCTGGCGCTGACGGGTGCGGTGGGCATGGTCCTGTCACCGGCGCTGTCCGGCCACGCGGCGGCGAGCGAACATTTCGTGCTGAGCGTCGCGCTCGACGTCCTCCACGTCGTCGCGGCAAGTCTCTGGCTCGGCGGTCTCTTCATGGTGCTCTTCGCCGGCATACCGGCGATGAAGCGCATCGAGAATGGGAATCGCGATGCGGCAGTCAGCGCGCTCGTGAACTCCTTTCACCCGCTCGCGTTGTTCTGCGCGCCACTCGTCGTGCTGGCGGGCGTCGGCAGCGCGTGGCTGAATCTCGGCTCGGTCACCGCGCTCTGGCAGACCGACTACGGTATGACGCTCATCCGCAAGACCGTCGTCGTAGTGCTGGTGCTCGCGATGGGCGCATACAACTCGTTCCGGGCGCGGCGCCGTCTCGCCGAGGCCGGCGGCGCCCGACGCATCCTCGTGAGTGGCGGCATGGAGATCCTGTTCGCCGCCGTGGTGCTCGCGTTGACCACCGTACTCGTCACGCAGCCGGCACCAGCCGAGAGTCTGTTGCGATGACGGCCCGGGCCGCGCCCTTCATGCTCGATGCACCGGCGCCGCCGTGGCCCATTACCTTCGCGGACGTGCTTTCCGCGCGCGAGCGGATCGCGCCATACCTCGCCACGACGGCGCTGCGTCACTACCCACTGCTCGACGAGCTGGTCGGAGGCGGCGCATCACTGCTCGTGAAACACGAGAATCACCAGCCCACGTGTTCGTTCAAGGTGAGGAACGGGCTGTCCGCGATCACGGCGATGAGCGCCGAGGAACGGGCGGGCGGTGTCATCGCCGCCTCGACCGGTAATCACGGGCAGGGAATCGCCTATGCCGCTTCACTGCTGGGGGTGCGAGCGGTGATCTGTGTGCCAAAGGCGAACAACCCGGAAAAGAATGCGGCCATGCGCGCCTGGGGCGCGACGGTCGTCGAGGAAGGGGCGGATTACGACGAATCCGTCCAGGTGATGCACCGCCTCGCGCGTGAAGACGGCATGACCGTCGCGCACTCCACGAACAATCCCAACGTGCTCGCCGGTGCCGCGACGATGACGCTGGAAATGCTCGGGCAATCCGGTGGTCTCGACGCGATGGTGATCGCTGTCGGGGGCGGATCGCAGGCTGTCGGAGCGCTGACGGTCGTGCGCGAGATCGCTCCACGCGTGCCCGTGTACGGCGCGCAGTGCGAGGGCGCGTCCGCCATCCATGACTCGTGGCACGCCCGCACACCGCTGACGACGCCGCGCGCATCCACGTTCGCGGAAGGTGTCGCGACGCGACGCCCGTACGAGCTGACGTTCGCGACGTTACGCGATGGCCTCGCCGGGTTCGTCACCGTGTCCGACGCCGAACTGGCCGAGGCGATCCGCACCATCCTGCGCGTCACTCATAATCTCGTAGAAGGCGCCGGCGCGGTCGGTGTCGCGGCCGCGCTCAAGTTGCGCGCACAGCTCGCGGGCAAACGCGTCGGCGTGATCTTTTCCGGCGGCAATCTCGATACGGCGGTGCTGCGGAAGATCCTGAACCACGAGATGTGAGCTAGTCCTCCTCGTTCCGGAGGGGGTCGAGCGCCGTTCGCGGTTCGTCGCCGGCGACGAGTGCCTGCACATACGGATCATCCTTCCAGCGATCCGAGACGGGGATGCTGCGTCCGTCGACGAGCTCCACGTGGATCTGGTACCGCGGGAGCGTCGATGATTCCCAGTCCGCCGACACGTCGTGCGAATCATCCGGAAAATCGATGTCGTCCTCGATGCCCAGCTCGATCAGCGCCGAGCTGAACTCGTCCGGCGCGGGATCTTCGAGGACCGTCCCGTCGCGATCCGGATCCGCGTCGTCGATGGTCTCGTAGTCATCCATCTCGTCGATGTCTTCGTCCATGTCGCCGCCAAGCGCCATGAGGTACTCCGTGTCCTGAACGACGATGCTTTGGGTGGGCACCACGTTGCCCGCGGCATCGTGCAGCTCCAGCCGGAGTGCGTCGACCGCGAGGCCCGCGTCGTCGCTCACGCGGTGAGTGCATGCGTCGCGCGCCAGCGTCCGGCGACACTCGCGAGCGATGGGTTCGCCGCTCGGGAGCGAGCGTTCGTGCATCTCGTGCGAGATCTCCTGATGGTAGGGCCCGAGGTTCGTCAGCGCGGGCATCAGTTGCTCGCCGATCTCGGTGGGTTCGAACCATCCCATTCGCGCGTCGAGAAAGCACGGACAGAAGTCGAGCGTGGTGCGGCCGAGCAGTCGGCCATTGCTCCAGACGGTATACGTAGGACGCTCCGGTGATGGGCGCGACCAACGTCGTGCGGGAGCGTCAACCGCGCGTCATCGAATACGCGCGCGGCGGGGCGAAAGTCTACGAGACCTTTCTCGTCTTGCGGCGCAGGAAATCCATGAGGATGAACTGTCCCAGCGTCATCGTCGTCGTGAAGTACGCCTTGCCGCGACAGATCTCCGAGACCCTCTTCACGAACTCGACGAGCGCGCGGTCGCGCGCCAGCATGAAGGTGTTGATCATGATGCCGCTGCGCCGGCACAACGCCACTTCGCGCAACGTCTGCGCGATGACGGTCGTGTCCAGGCCGAAGGAGTTCTTGTAGATCTGGCCGTTCGGCATCGTGAGCGCGCTCGGCTTGCCGTCGGTGATCATGATGATCTGCCGCATGTCCTTCTTCTGGGCGAGCAGCAGGCGGCGCGCGAGCTTCAGACCTTCGGCGGTATTCGTGTGATACGGCCCCACCTGCGCGGTGGCGAGCGCGGGGAGCGGAATCTCTTCGGCGGAGTCGTGGAACAGGACGACCTTGAGCGAGTCGCCCGGAAACTGGGTGCGGATCAGATGCGTCAGCGCGAGCGCGACCTTCTTCGCGGGCGTGAAGCGATCTTCTCCGTAGAGGATCATGGAGTGCGAGCAGTCGAGCATGAGCACCGTGGCGCACGACGAGCGGTACTCCGCCTGGTGCACCATGAGGTCGGAGTAATCCAGGTCGATCGGAACGGTCACTTCGCCCTTGCGCGCGAGCGCGCGCTTGAGCGTCTCGTTGACGTCGAGGTTGAGCGTATCGCCGAATTCGTACTGCTTGCTCCAGCCGTCGGTCTCGATGCCGGTGGCGAGGTATGGCGTGTCGTGGCTGCCGAAGCTCGACTTGCCGAATGAGCCGAGGAGGTTGCGCAGCGTCTTGTAACCCAGGAAGTCGACACCTTTCTCGGTGAGAGAGAACTGAACGTCCCGGGCTGCTGCGCGTGCCATGCTCCCCGGCCCCCCCATCTCCTCGTGTCCGGCCGGCATCTGCGGCGCCTGCGTCACATTCAGGTAGCCCTCCTGCACGAGGCGCTGCACGAGATCGTCGAGCAGCTTCGCGAGCTGCGCCTGCGATTCCGGCGATCCCTCGCCGCGCAGTGCCTGCAGCATCTCGGGAGTGAACTGATTGGACGCGAGCAGCGCGTCGATGATCGCCTGGCGCAAGGCATCGAGCGAGCGATCGCCGTCGTCGCCGAAATCGAAGCCGAAGTGCGACGGATCCCCGCCACCCGCGAATCCCGACTGGAGCAAAAAATCGGCGAGTTTGTCCAGCAGTGCCTGCAGGTCGACGGCGTCGGCGAGCTCGGGGCTGAATTTCGAGTACGTGTGCGACCGCATGTGAATGGAGGATACTGCCGGTGCGTCGCGCCGGACAGGTGCCGGCACTGCGCATCGGTGGAATGCGGTGCGTTGGCGGTTGTCCACCGACGGCGGCAGTCGTCCACGCGCAACGCGCCACTTCTACTTTTCACCGGTGCCCACCAGCAATCCCTTCAGCGTCCTCGCGCGCCACCGGAACTTCCGGATCTTCTGGATCGGCCAGACGCTTTCGCTGATCGGCACATGGATGCAGAGCATGGCACAGGGGTGGCTCGCGCTCGAGCTCACGAACAACGCCTTTCTCGTGGGGCTCGTCGCCGCGGCCGGTTCGCTTCCAGTCGTGCTGTTCTCGATGCACGCCGGCGTGCTCGCGGACCGCTTCGAGCGCCTGCGGCTGGTGAAGATCTGCCAGACGCTGCTGCTGGTCGAAGCCACCACGCTGTGGTGGTTCACCTGGACCGGTCACATCTCCATCGAGGCGCTGCTGATCATCGCCACCTTCGCGGGGACCGTGAGCTCCGTGGAGATCCCCTCGCGGCAGTCCCTGGTGGTGGAGCTCGCGGGACGCGACGACCTGCCGCAGGCGATTGCGTTGAACTCGAGCGGCTTCAACCTCGCGCGCATCGTCGGGCCGGCGCTCGCGGCCCTCGTGATCGCGAAACTCAGCATCTCGTGGGCGTTCGCGCTCAATGCGCTGAGCTATGTCGCGGTGCTCATCGGGCTGTTCATGGTGCGGCTCTCGCCGTGGCGTCCCAGCGCTCAGCTCATCCGTCCGATCGACGGCATCCGGGAGAGCTTCGCGTATATGCGCGACACGCCGCTGGTCGGCGCACTGATGAAGCTGGTGCTCGCCTACTCGGTGTTGGGCGTCCCGTATCTGGTGCTCATGCCCGTCTATGCGCGCGACCGCCTCGGACTGGGCGCGGGCGGCTACGGATTGCTCCTGGCGTGTGTCGGCATCGGTGGCCTGGCGGGAGCGCTCGCCCTCGCCGCACGGAGCGCGACGCAGGCGGGCGGACGCACGCTCCGCGCGTCGTCGCTCGGTTATCCGGTCGTCCTGCTCGTTCTCGCGTCGGTGTCGACGCCGTGGCCCGCGTACATCACCCTGTTCTTCGCGGGTGTCTTCATGATCATGAACGGCGCGCTGGCGAACGCGATGCTGCAGCACAACGTTCCGGACGTGCTGCGCGGACGACTCATGGCGGCGTACTCGTTTGTCGTCGTCGGACTGGCGCAGACGCTCGGCGCGTTCCTCGCGGGCGCGACGGCGCGGGTGTTCGGGGTGCACTGGGCCATCGCGCTCGGCGCCGCAATCATGCTCATCTACGCCCTGTACGCCTTCCGACGGCCACCCTTGGGTGCACTCGGAACCGGCGCGGCGACGCCCTCGTAGTATTCACCAGCGATGTACGCGACGTGCCTGTTCTGTAGTGCGCACCTCGGCAACAACGAGGTCGTCGAGGCGTTTCCGGTGGGCCGGCGGCTGGCCTTCGACGCTGCCAAAGGCCGGCTCTGGGTGGTGTGCCGCAAGTGCGAGCGCTGGAACCTCACGCCGCTCGAGGAGCGCTGGGAAGCCATCGAGGAGTGCGAGCGGCTCTTCAGCGCAACGCGACTCCGCGTCTCGACGGACAACATCGGGCTGGCGCGCCTGCGTGAAGGGCTGGAGCTCGTGCGCATCGGCAACGCGCTGCGGCCCGAGATCGCGTCGTGGCGCTATGGTGATCAGTTCGGCCGGCGCCGGCGCAAATACATGATGCTCACCGGTGCAGGGGTCGCGGCGGTGGCGGGGCTCGTGGTGCTCGGACCAGCGACGGGGATCATCGCGGGCGGCGGATGGGGCAGCTGGCAGATCATCACCAACCTGCACAACGCGTATCAGAACCGGCGCGTACGCGCGCGTCTTCGTCTTCCGAACAGCGACGACGTCGTGCCCATCCGCAAGAAGCAACTCGAGCGTGTGAGCGTCGTGCGGAGTGGGGAGGAGTGGGGCCTGCGCGTTCCGCTCCCGCGATCCTGGCTGCGCGATCAGGAGCGCGACGACATCGATGCATGGATGCGACGGCGCGGCGTGCGGACCATGTCCGATGTGACCTCCGTTCTGTACACCGGCAGCCACGCGCTTCAGGCGGCGTCGAAACTCCTCCCAGCGATCAACGAACGCGGTGCACGCTCGGAGGAAGTCCAGACCGCCGTTCGTCTCGTCGCCGAGGCCGAGAACCCGATGCGGCTCTTCGAGCGTTACGCGACTGCAGGCGGTACGGGTACCGGTCGCGACGCATGGCGCGGTATGTCGGCTGCGGACGCCGGCCACGTGGTGCATCGCTTGCCGAAGGAGGTGCGCGTCGCGCTCGAGATGGCGTCGCACGAGGAGCAGGAGCGCCGTGCGCTGGAGGGCGAGCTGGCGATCCTGGAAGCGGCGTGGCGCGACGCGGAAGAGATTGCGAAGATCGCGGATGACATGTTCGTGCCGGAGGGCACGAACGCCCGCCTGGAGGAGCTCAAGCGGTCACATTGAATCGCGCGCGGGCCGCAGCGACGACCAGTGCTGCGGCTGCGTCGATGCCCAGACGGCCTGTGTCGACGCAGAGATGATAGTTCTCGAAGCGTCGCCAGTCGCGACCCCAGTTGCGCTTGACGTACTGCTCCCGCTGCCGATTTCGCTTTTCCACTTCGTGCGCGGCCGTGGCGGGGTCGATCCCGCGATGGGCAATGGCGTATTTCACCAGCGCGTCAGACGCCGCGTAACAGAAGACATGCAGCGCCTCGGGGCGGTCCGCGAGCATCACCTGCGCGCCGCGGCCCACGAGCACGGCATTGCCACGTTGCACGGCTTCCTGCATCACGCGTTTGGTCATGTCCACGACGCGCATCTCCGCCGTGTCGGTGAGCGAGGCGTCGGCGACCGGCACGACGTACTCGGGCGTCGACAAGCGCATGCTCGCCGCGATGCGCTCCGTGAACGACGGTACGCGCTCCTCGAGCGACGATACCTCGGCGGGCGACATGCCCAGACGCTCCGCGACGGAATCCACGACCGCGTTGTCGACGAGCGTCCAGCCAAGCGTCGTGGCGACGCGGCCGGCGACCTCGGAGCCACCCGAGCCGAACATTCGTGAGATGGTGATGATCACGGCCGCAGGGGAGCCGCGGTCTCGACATCCGCGCTCATGGAGACCGATGGTTCCGATCGATCCAGGCGCAGCAGGCGTACCTGCTCGACCACCTCGAAGCCGAGTGCATCCCACGCCGCGGCGCTCGACGGGCGCGAGCCGACGTTGTGGAGCCGCATCTCCGTGAGTCCGCGTTCGTCGCACCAGTCGCGCGCGCGCCCGAGCAGTGCACGCAGAACGCCCTGGCGGCGGCAGCCGGGTGTCACGTACACCGACGACACGTAGCAGTAGCGATCCGGTACCAGCAACGGCGACGAGATGGATTCCACGCACCGCAGCATGCCCACTGCCGCGTGACGCACCTCGGCCAGGAAGATCACTTCCCGATCGGCGTCGATCTGCGACGCGAAGATGGGGCGCGCGCGCGTCTCCGCGTCGGGACGAAGGCGGCCATAGATCGGATGCTCGCCATACTCGCGCAGGAGTGCCAGGCGCAGCGCCACGACGACGTCCAGGTCGGACGGCGTCGCGCGCCGGATCGTCAGCGGACCGCCACCGTCGTGCGCCTCCGACCGGCGGTCCTTCACCCCACGCCGCCCCCGAACAGATCGTTAGGGCGGCGACGCGGCTCGGGCGTCACGCGCGCGTACTCACCCGCGTCCGATCGCGAGATGCGCTTGCGCGCGACGAGCGCTTCGAGCACGAGCTCGGCGGCGGAGACCGCCTGCGCGTAGTCGTCCTCCGCCGCGAGGCCCGTGTCGTGTACGACGCGCAGCAATCCGGCGACACTGTCCAGCGCCTGGTAGATCGCGCGTGACGACGCGTCCTCGTCGACCTGCAACGCGGCGCCTTCGTCGAACCACATGATGATGTCGTCCACGTTCACGCCGCCCGCACGCTCCTGGAACGTGGCGTCCGCGGCCCGCCGGATCAGCTCACGCGCGATCGCGGCGCCGCCGACGAGCTCACCCTCGTACTCCAGCTCGATCTTTCCCGTGATGGCGGGCAGCGCGGCGTAGATGTCGGAGACGCGCGGCACGACGTCCTCGTCGCTGGCCTGGACGGTGCGACGCTCGGCGTTCGACACCACGTTCTCCATCACGGTGATCGGCAGCCGTTGCGACACGCCCGAGCGGCGATCGATGCGCCGGTCCGCGCGCGCCTCGAATGCAATCCGCTCCACCAGCTCCGCGATGAAGTCCGGCACGCGCACCGCCCGCGCGTCCCGTTTCATCCACGCTTCCTGTTTCGTGATCTCCACGCCGAGCTCGACGCTCTTCGGGTAATGCGTCTGGATCTCGCTGCCGATGCGATCCTTGAGCGGCGTGATGATCTTGCCGCGAGCGGTGTAGTCCTCGGGGTTCGCGGTGAACACCAGCTGCACGTCGAGCGGCAGACGCACGGGATAGCCCTTGATCTGGACGTCGCCTTCCTGCATCACGTTGAACAGCCCGACCTGCACCTTGCCGGCGAGATCGGGCAGCTCGTTCAACGCGAAGATGCCGCGGTTCGCGCGCGGCAGCATGCCGTAATGGATCGTGAGCTCGTCGGAGAGCAGATGACCGCCGCGCGCTGCCTTGATCGGGTCCAGGTCGCCGATCATGTCGGCAATGGTGACGTCCGGCGTCGCGAGCTTCTCCACGTAACGCTGGTCGCGGTGCACCCACGCGATCGGCGCGTCGTCGCCCGCCTCGTCGAGCAGGGTGCGGGCGAACTTCGAGATCGGCGAAAACGGGCTGTCGTTCACCTCGCTGCCCTGAACGATCGGCATCACGTCGTCGAGCAAAGTCACGAGCGCACGCAGGATGCGTGATTTCGCCTGCCCGCGGAGTCCGAGGAGGATGAAGTTGTGACGCGACAGGATCGCATTCACGATCTGCGGCATCACGGATTCTTCGTAGCCGAGGACGCCGGAGAACACGGGACCGCCGGCACACAACCGCGCGAGCAGGTTCTGCCGCATCTCGTCCTTGACGGTGCGACGGATGCGTTCCGGGACGCCGTAGGGAGACTGCTTCAGCGCGCCGAGCGTTTGGGGAAGGGACTGCTTCATGTTCGTATCCTACTCCCGCGTGCCGCCGCTCGCTACGCTGCGATCGTCAGTCGGCCAGCGCGACCTCGACCTGATTGTCGTAGAACACGGGGCCGTGCCCCATGTCCGTCTCACGCTGCGAGGTCGTCTGGTTCGCGTTCGCACCGTCCGCCGTCAGCTTGCCCCACCAGATGGACGGTGCCCACACGACGCCCTCGCGGATGCCGGCGTCCACTTTTGCGACGGCCGTGAACGCCCCACGATCGTTCTGAATCACGACGCGCGCGCCGACGGGGATGCCGCGGCGCTCCGCGTCGTGCGGGTGAATGATGCACTCCGGCTCGCGCGCGGCGCGGCGCAGCGGCTCCACGTTCACGAACGTCGAGTTGAGGAACTGGTGCGCCGGCGACGAAATCAACGTCAGCGGGAACCGCGACATCAGCGCGGGGTCGCGCTCGGGCGACTCGTATGGCGGCGTGAAGTCGGGCAGCGGATCGAGCCCCATCGCCTTCATGCGCTCGGAGTAGAACTCGCACTTGCCGCTGGGCGTGAGGAACTCGCCGTTCGCGAACGGCAGGTAGGGCGTCGGCACGGACAGTCTGACCCACCCCTTGTCCATGAGCTGCTCGACGCTGATGCCGCGAAACTTGGGATGATCCGCTGGAATCGCCTGCCGAATGATCGTGAGGTCGTCGTCGCGCAGCGACGGATCGGTCAGCCCCATGGCGCGTGCGAGCAGCCGGAAGATTTCGCTGTTCGGTTTGGCCTCGCCCATCGGCGCGATGGACGGCCGATTGAGGGAGAGATAGTGATGGCCGTACGCGAGATGGATGTCCCAGTGCTCGAGCTGGGTCGTCGCGGGGAGCACGATGTCGGCCCAGTCGGCGGTATCGGTCTGGAAATGCTCCAGCACGACCGTGAAGAGATCTTCACGTGCGAAGCCGCGCAACACGACGCCGCGCTCGGGGGCCACCGCGGCTGGATTCGAGTTGTAGACAATCAGCGCGCGTACCGGAGGCCCGCCGACGCCTGCGTCCGCGGACGTGAGCGCTTCGCCAAGCCGGATCATGTTGATCGTCCGCACCGAAGGCGACAGGTCCGGCCGCTGCACCGCATTCGTGTCGAACGCGAAGTTGGCGCTGGTGGACAGCTGGACACCGCCCCCGGGGCGACGCCAGTGGCCGCTCACCGCTGGCAGACACGCGATCGTGCGCACGGCCATCCCGCCGCCGGCATGCCGCTGGAGTCCGTAATTCACGCGGATGAAGCACGCCGTGGCGCGGCCATACGCTTCGCCCAGCTCGCGCACCGTGTCGGCGCTCAGTCCCGTGATCTTGGCCACGCGTTCCGGCGGATACTCGCGCACGCGCGCGCGCAGCTGCTCTTCGCCCAATGTATATCGCGCGAGAAAATCACGATCCTCCAGGTGGCGCTCGAACAGCACGTGCATCATCCCCAGCGCGAGGGCCGCATCGGTGCCGGGTCGGATACCGAGCCACGCATCGCACTGCGCGGCGGTGCGCGTGCGGATGGGATCGATCGCGATCACGCGCGCGCCGTTCTCCTTCGCGCGCAGCACGAACGGCCAGAGGTGCGGATTCGACGTGAGGGTATTCGTTCCCCACAACAGGATCAGATCGCTTTGCGGGATTCCTTCTGCGTCCGCGCCGATGTTCGCGCCGACGGTCATGCGCATGCCGTAGGTGCCTGCCATCGAGCAGATGGTCCGATCCAGCTTCGATGCCCCGATCGAATGAAAAAAACGACGGTCCATCGAGCCACCCTGCACGATGCCCATCGTTCCTGCGTACGAGTACGGCAGGATCGCCTGTGGGCCGTCGGACGATTGGCGGATCGCGTCCAGCCGCTGCGCGATCTCGCGCAGCGCCTCCTCCCACGAGATGCGCGCAAAGCGTCCCTCGCCCTTGCGTCCGATGCGGCGCATCGGATGCAGGACGCGATCCTTGTGGTACGTTCGCTCGACGTACCGGTTGACCTTGGTACAGAGAAAGCCGTTCGTGAACGGATGGTCGGGGTCGCCCGCAACGCGAACCGCGCGGCCCTCTTCCACGCTCACCAGCATCGCGCACGTATCGGGGCAATCGTGGGGGCACGCCCCGCGAACGATCGTCGTGGTCATCGACTCACAATGAACCAAAACAACTGTTTTTCAAAGGACCGCCGAAGATGTTATCACAGCGTAATTTGCGCGTGCAGTCTCCTTGACTGCGTTTTCTGAAAACCTAGTTTACACGCCGCCCAAGAACACCCGAGCATCACGCGCCCTGAGCACGTCGAACGCGTGCACGAGCAACGTTCGTGATGGCTGCCACAACTCTACACAGGAGATCTGCATGAAGCGCCTCGCTCTCGTTGCCACACTCGCGGTGGCAGCGGCCTGCTCCAAGTCCGACAAGACGGAAACCGCGGACACGACGACGCCTGCGATGGCGCCGGCCCCAGCGCCGACCGCGATGGACACAGGCATGAAGATGGACACGACGCACAAGATGGACTCGGCCAAGGCCGCCGACTCGGCGAAGATGACGACCAAGACGACGACCAAGACGACGACCAAGACGAGCACCAAGACCAAGCGGCCGTAACCGTCCGGCTGGTGATCGACGACAAGGCGCGACTCAGGTCGCGCCTTTTTTGTTGTGCGCTTCCTGCCAGCTCTGGAAGGCGCCCGGGATGCCGATCCCCGGTTGCACGCGCGGCGACCACCCGAGCTCACGGCGCGCGCGGTCGGACGAGAAGGGGTTGTCGCGTGAGATGAAGTCCAGCGCGGCGCCACTGACGAGACTGAACTTGCCGCCGGTCAGCACTTTCGCGATCGCGCGCGTCGTGCGCAGGATGCCGCGCGCGAGCCACATCGGCAGTGGCACGTACCGCGGCTTGCGATCGAGACCGATGCCCGCGTAATCGAAGAACTCCCTTACTGTCACATCGAAGTCGTTCGAGAGGTTGAACGCGCGCCCGCCCGCGACCTCTGACGTCGCGGCCATCACGGCACCATCCGCGACATTGGCCGCGTGCACCACCGCCATCGTGGATCGTCCATCACGCAACAGCGGGATGAAGCCGCGACGGATGAGGACAGCCATGCGCGGCACGAATTGCCGGTCGCGCGGTCCATAGATCACGCACGGACGCACCGCGGTTGCCCAGATGCGGCCCGCGGCATGCGCCGCCATCACCATCTCCTCGGACTCGCGCTTCGACCGTGCGTAGTACGCCGTGGGGCGCAGCGACGCGAGGGGCGCGTCCTCGGTCGTGCGTTCACCGCGTTCCGCCGCTGCATACCGTGCCGACGGCCCGTACACGGCGACACTGCTCAGCTGCAACAAGCGCGCACTGGCACGCTCGGCGGCGGCGATCGCGTTCCGGGTCCCGTCGATGTTCGTCGCGCGATACGCTTCCCAGCCGCCGCGCACGAGAATGTTCGCCGCCGTATGAAACACCACCTCGCAGCCCTGCGCGGCGGCAGCGAAGGAGCGCTCGTCCAGCACGTCGCCGCGATGGACCTTCACATCGTCCGGCAACACCGACCGGCTGGTCTCGACGTTTCGCGCGAGCGCGCGCACCTGCCAGCCGTCGCGCAGCAATCGCTCCACGATGTGCGAGCCCACGAGCCCCGTCGCGCCCGTGACGAGTGCGCGTCGCACCGTCAGCTTGCGAAGGGCAGCGCCGCGACGTCGAGCTGCATTTCCCCCGCAACCGCCGTTGGCGACGTCTCCGCGCTCCAACGCGCCCACAAGGGAGTGCCGTTCTCGATCTCCCGTCGCACCATGCCCAGCGCAATCGCGCCAAGCCGTGGCGACGTCACGGCGCTCCGCACGTCGCCGACGATCTTACCCTCCAGGTCGAACAGGGTCGCCTTCGTCGGCGGTGTCGTCGTGCCGGACCCGCGCAAGCCGCGCAGCGACCGATTCACGTGTCCGCGGAAGTGCACCCGCGCGACGACCTCCTGTCCCGTATAGCAGCCTTTGGTGTACGAGACGGCGCCGAGCTCCTCGAGATTCGCTTCCTGCGCGAGCGTCGAGTCGTCCATGTCCACGCCCCACTCGGGCCGGCCGGCCTCCACGCGCGCCACCTCCCACGCCGACAATCCCGCCGGTGTGGCGTGCGCCCGCACCGCGAGCTCCCACCACTCGTCGGCGGCGTCGGAGGCGACGAAGAGCTCGAAGCCCTCGACACCGAGCTCCGGCGACCGCATGACGATCGCGTCGCCGCCACTCCGTTGGACCATGACGTGCGCGTACGGCAGCATGAGCGCGAGCGCGCTGTGACCGACACCCGTCATCTCCTCCACGACGTATCGCGCCTGCGCACCGAAGACGCCGATCGACCGCATCGTGTCCGAGGCGTCCGTGTATTTCGCCAGCCGAGGATTCACGTACTTGCGGACGATGGAGACCCAGCCGTCCCGCGCGCGCGCAGGCGCGTCCACGAGGATGTCCGTCTCGAGTCGAAGCACACGAACGTCCGCGGCGACCTTGCCCTTCGGCGTCAACGCCGCAGCGTAGGCGCCGCTTCCGGCGTGCAGCGCTGTGACGTCGTTCGTCAGCAGGCCATTCAGGGCATCAGCGGCCTTGTCGCCGGCAAACCGCATCCGATGCCGATGACTGCGGTCCACGACGATCGCGCGGCGGTGAAGCGCGTCGTACTCCGACGCCAGCCCGGTATAGCTCAGGACGACGGGTCGGCCCGCGAGCTCGATCGACGCTTCGGTGGTCATGCTGTCGTAGTCTAGCGACCTGTCGCCGCATCGCCCCGGAATTTGCGCGCGTACGAGGCGTCGAGCAGATCGATGGGGTGGACGGCGCGCGCGTGGCAGTCGTCGCGCCGCAGTCCGGCGCCGATCTGCATCAGGCATCCGGGATTTCCCGTCGCAACGAGCGCCGCCCCGGTCTCGGCGATGTTTCGCAGCTTGGGCGCCAGCACCGCGTCCGAGGTGTCCGGTTCGAGCAGGTTGTAGATGCCGGCCGCGCCACAGCAGTACTCGGCGTCCTTGAGCGGAACGAGGTCGAGACCGGGAATCGCGGACAGCACCTGCAGTGGCGGCGTGGTGATCCGTTGCGCGTGAATGAGGTGGCACGGCGCATCGTACGTGACCCGAAGATCGAGCGGGGATCCGGGAACGGGCCCGCTCGCTGCCAGCAGCTCGCTGACGTCGCGCACACGCGCTCCAAGACGTTCACCGCGCTCGCGCCATGCGTGATCGTCCGCGAGCAGCTGGCCGTACTCTTTCATCATGGCGCCGCACCCAGCGGCGTTGGACACGACATAGTCCGCGCCGCTGCGCTCGAACGCTTCGATGTTCCGGCGCGCGAGCGCCCGCGCGGTATCCGCGTCGCCCGCGTGCGCGTGGAGCGCGCCGCAGCATTGCTGGCCCGGCGCTGCGACATCGCAGTAGCCGTTCACACGCAACGTGCGCACGGTGGCCGCATTCGTCGCCGCATACAGCCCCTGCATCACGCATCCTTCCAGCAGCGCGAAGCTGGGGCCGTGCGCCGGCGGCACCTCGTAGTCGCCGCGCTCGAGCGGCACGCGGGTCGCACCCAACATCCGCAGCGCGAACCCCAGGCGGCTCGGCAGCACCGCGGCCAGCAGGTCGAGGCGAAGTGCCCGCGCAAACCGGCCGAGGGCCATCGCCATGCGCATCAGCCGCGGGCGCGCGAAGACGCCGAGCAACACCCGTGCGCCGAGCGGCAGCGGGTGCCGCTCGGTGAGCGTCGCGCGCGTTGCCTCCAGCAGATGCCCGTACGGAACGCCAGACGGACAGACCGTTTCGCAGGCTCGGCAGCCGAGACAGCGATCGAGATGCCGGCGCGCCGGTACGTCATCCGTGTGGATGGACCCCTCGAGCAGCGACCGCATGAGCAGCAGGCGACCACGCGGACTGTCGTTCTCGTCCTCCAAAGCCAGGTACGTGGGACACGCCTGCAGGCAGAAACCGCAATGGACGCAGGCGTCGAGACCCGTGCGCGCGTGCGCCAGCGGACTGTCGGGCAACGCGCAGTGTTCGGGTGCCCCATGCAGCGTGCGAGGATTTCCCGCGGCGGTCATGGGTCGCCGAGAATGCCGCGGTTCAACACGCGCGCGGGATCGAATTTTTCACGAATGGCGCGGGACAGCGGGTCCGCGACATCGTTCTGTGGGACATGCTTCCACGCATCCGCGGGGAGCGCGTCGATCGCGACGGTTCCGGAGAAGGACGTCGCCGCGCGACCGAGCTGCGCCGCCGTCGTGCTCGTCGCGGACGGCACGACGACGCGGACGACGCCGCGCAGCAAGGACGCGTTGCGTACCACACCAGCGATGTCGCGCGTCGCTTCCGCTGCGGCGCGCCACGTCGCGCCAATTGCCGACGGCAGCTGCGACCATCGCCAGATCGCCAGGGTGCGAGGCTCGAGTGCGCGAATCTTCGGCCAGACATCGTCGTCCGCGTCCTGCGTCCGCCGCACCCCAGCGACCAGGTCCACCGCAGCGTCGACCGCGCGCCTGTTTCCGGCAACGCGCACCACCACGCTCTCCCCTGGCAATCCGAGACGTTCCGCGACGCGCGCGTCCACGAGCTCGCACGCAGCGAGCGTCACGGGCAGGGCGCGCAGGCGCATCGCCAGCTCGCTCAGGCCCGAGGCCTCCGATGGAGCGGGCAGGGCCAGCGACCGTGTGTGAGCGAACCGCGCGCGGAGACGAACGACGACTTCCGTGATCACTCCGATCGTGCCCCACGAGCCCACGGTGAGGCGGGTCAGATCGAATCCAGCGACGTTCTTCACCACGCGACCGCCGGCCCGCACCACGTGACCCGCTCCGGTGACCAATTCGACGCCGAGCACGACGTCGCGCGGCAGTCCCATCGACCACGCGTGCGGTCCGGAAGACGCGGTGCTGACGGTCGCGCCGATCGTGCCGGCGTCGCCACCCCATGGATCGAGCGGCAGCCACTGATCATGCTCTCTCGTCGCGACGTCGATGTCCGCCAGTGTCGTTCCAGCGCGAGCGGTGAGCGTGAGGTCCCCCGGAACGTACTCCACGATGCCGCGATCCTCCGCGAGCGAACAGGCGTCGCCAGCGACCGGTCGGCCGGCGCCGAGCCACGTGCCAGCGCCCGACACCCGAAGCGGATTCCCGGATTCACGCGCGCGTCGCACGCGTTCCAG